>JBGTHH010000001.1:0-7646 GCA_041746275.1 Pirellulaceae bacterium
TTTGTGCGTAGATTAACCGTCAGTTCGATGGGTCCGACTTCCTCATTGATATCTAAGAAAAATTCACGCGATTGGTCGTCGGAGAGGTAACAGGTATAGCTTAGGCAGGTGATCTCTACGCCGCGTTTGAGCAACCATCTCGCAGTACGTTGGAGCTTGTCATTAATTTGTTCGCCAACGACAAACAAACGCTGCTGCTGGTTGAATTGTGACTCAGAACACTCTTCCGGAGAAATGCTGAAAGTCTCCGAGTAAGCATCGAGAAGCGACGTGAAACTCAATTTGCGACTCGTGAAGTACTGGATTGCGGTCTTGTTCAATCGATCATAATCCCAACCGGCTACGTCCGACGCATACTCCAAAGCCTGCGCGATGACATCGCGCGGACTTTGGCCTCGTTTCACCTCAATGACAAGTAAATTGCCCTGGGCGTCGATCGCGAGGATATCGGTAACATTTTTGAAAGGTGTTTCCTGCGAGATAACGAGAACTCGTGCCTCATTGTCAGGTAGAACGGCCGTTGGGTTATCGGCGAGCCACTGTTCCATCTGGCTTTCCAACAAGCCCTGATCGTGCATGCTAGTTGCATTCAAGCGAACGAACGTCGCCTTGTCATCGGCCTGCTTCAATTTGTAGAGCATTTCCATCTCTCGAACGAATGAAAGGTTCCAGGAACGAATGGCACTGTCGTGATCGTAAACACAAATCTGGGTAGGCGGAAAGGGGGGAGGCGAAAGGTGAGCCTTCGGCTTTCGTAACCAAGTAGAATGTTCTTTTTCGTCTCCCTCCAGAGCGATGTGTCCTGACCACTTAGATCTCGGCTGAGCCCGTCGCTTATCGTATCTTTGGACTGCGGGGACTTGTCACCGCTTTGGTATTTTCCCACGCGCTGCGGCTTTCCGGCGTTCAGACAGTCCACCGGCTAAAGGGCTCCGCCCAGAATCGGAAAGCGGCGACAAGTCGCACGCACTCCAGAGAAAAATATCAAACCAAAGTCCCAGCTTCCCGTGCCTCTTGCTTCGGTGACAAGTGTTCCGAGCTAGCATCTGGACTTCTTCGAGTTGAGTCCGCCGATTCGGTAGAGTTTGCCTGCGGCCTCGCCGATAATCCTGGGTAAGACTGCGCACCTCGCCGCGCACGTGAAGGCTGCGTCAGGGAAGCGAACACATGTGGTGCCGAAACTGCCAACAGGATGTCCCCGCAGTGGGACTCGCGCACTCGCAACCGCCGAGTTGTGTTCGCTGCCGACAGCCGTTCGCCACAGACAGTCCTCGCGAGACGGCCCGACCTGCCGACCCCGGTCCCTCAAGTTCCGCGCCGGCAGCCTCAAGCTCCGCGCCGGCGGATAGTCCGCTCGACTTAGCGTGGCTCGAGAAGTCCCTGCTCGATAACTGGGAACTGGACGACGAATTGAATGAAGCCCAGTGCTTGGTGAAGTCATTGGGCGGAAATCACGCTCCGTCGACGACCACACTTCGCATCGATCCAGAGCACCGTGCGGGTGACACGCCGACGCGCGGCTGCCAACAAGCTGAATTGACTTCGCGAGAGCTTTCGTCTCAACGCGATGTATCTGGACCGGGCCTCCAAGCCACGCCCGAACGATTTGTGCTGCTGTTCAGTTTGGGCGCGTTCATTCTGGGCAGCGGTTTGATATGTTGCTCGCTCGTGACGGATCGAGTCGACCTGTGGCGGTTCGGCCTGCCCAGTGTGCTCGTTGGCCAGGCCGGGGTCATCATCGGCCTGATACTTCAACTGTCTCGGCTCCGGCGAAGTCAGAGCATTACGGTCGAAAGGCTGGACGAACTGGAGCAACGCTTACACGAAGTGCAACGCACTGTCGCGCCATCATCGACATCGCGCGGCCTTCCCACGTCGACGTCGATTTATTGGCAGTTGGCTCACGGCGCGAGCCCGAATCTGCTCTTGGCCGATCTTCAGGGGCAATTGGATCTGTTAAACAGCCGATTGCGTCGCGATCGATAGCGGCCGCGACTCATGCTGGCTTGGTCGGTGACCTGGGCCGATTGTCACTTCCACACGCATCCAGTATGCTGCAACGACACGCTTTTGTGCCGTTTTGCGAGCCGACTCGCCGCTCGTAATCACCGTGCGACCCGATTCGGTGGTTGCGCTTTTTAAGGAGATTCCCCATGGCCTACACGCTTCCCGCATTGCCCTATGCTTATGACGCACTCGAACCCCATATCGATGCTCGCACGATGGAAATCCATCACACGAAGCACCATCAGGCATATATCAACAACGTCAATGCGGCGCTCGAAGGATTATCCGCGCCGGATTGCATCAACGAACTGATTTCGGATCTGACCAAGATTCCCGAAGACAAACGCGGCGCGGTGCGCAACAACGGTGGTGGGCACGCCAATCACTCGCTGTTCTGGACCATCATGGGACCAGGCGGAGGCGGACTCCCCACAGGTGATCTGGCCGCCGCGATCGATGCCGAATTGGGAGGCTTCGCGGCATTCAAGGACGCCTTTAGCAAAGCGGGAGCCACGCGTTTCGGCAGTGGCTGGGCTTGGCTGGTCGTCAAGGATGGTAAGCTCGCCGTCGGCTCGACCGCCAACCAAGATTCGCCCGTAATGGGACAAGCCGTGGCGGGACTTAGCGGGACACCGATTTTGGGGTTGGACGTCTGGGAACATGCCTACTATCTGCATTACCAGAATCGTCGGCCTGATTACATCTCGGCCTTCTTCAATGTCATCAACTGGCAGGAAGTCGCTAACCGTTACACCAAAGCGAAGAGCTAGACCTGCAACCACAACGGCCCGTCGCCCGCGGCGGGCAGTTGGATGACTTGCACGCTGTGGACTGCCGCATGTTGCAAGACTTCGTCGATGGCCTCGTGCGGAGGGACTTCATCCAGGTTGAGCACGCCGATGGCTGCGCCGCCACGATCCTCGCCCGCACGTCCGACCGCCATTTGCGCAATGTTGACGTTATGCTTGCCGAAGACCGTTCCCACGTAGCCAATAATGCCGGGCACGTCTTCGTGCGTGAAGATGAGCAGGATGCCGTCGAGGTACGATTCGAGGCGATGTTCGCCGAGTAAGATCAGGCGAGGCATGTTGTTGCCGAAGAGGGTTCCCGCGACGGTAAAGCTCTTGCCGTCGCTTACCACCTCGGCGGTGACCGAGGAACTGAAGGCACCCATATCACTGCGCGATTCGGCGACCAACTCAATTCCTCGTTCGCGCAACAACACCTCGGCGTTGACGATGTTGACGTCCTCGGCCAAGGCGTTTTCGAGCAGGCCCGCACAAAACGCAGCGGTCAGTAAACGGGTGTCTTTCTTGGTCACTTCGCCGCGATAGTTCAGGCGGCAGACGGACGCACCGCCGCTGTTCCACTGTGCCAGCAGGACTCCCAAACGATACGCCACGTCCAGATAACCTCGCATTGATTGCAAGGTTTTGGGATCGATGGAAGCGGCATTGACCGCGTGACGCACTTCGCCGGTGAGAAGATAGTTCAGCAATAGCTCGACGCCTTCCACGGCCACCTGGGTCTGCGCCTCTTCCGTACTGGCACCCAAATGCGGTGTGGCGAGCACGCCCGGACTGTGAAATAGCGGGCTGTCGGTGCAGGGCTCCTGCTCGAACACATCCAAGGCCACGCCAGCGATCTGGCCGCTCTGAAGTCCAGCTAACAGCGCGGCTTCACTATAGATGCCGCCCCGCGCGCAATTGATGAGCCGCACACCGGGCTTCAGCAGTTCCAGTTCGGCCATGTCGATCAAGTTCCGCGTCTCGTTGGTCAACGGTGTGTGGACCGTCAGGTAATCGACACGCGGCAGCATGGTCGGAACTTTGTCGACCAATTCGATACCCAGCTTGGTCGCTTGTTCATTCGACACGAACGGATCGAAACCGATGACTCGCATTTGAAAGGCCAAAGCCCGCTTAGCCACTTCCTGACCGATGCGCCCGAGGCCCACGATGCCCAAGGTCTTGTCGGCTAGTTGCGAACCCATGTAGGCGTTGCGGTCCCAACGACCTTCCACCAAACTTTGATGTGCCGGAGCGATGTTGCGCGATAGGGCCAGCATCAGAGCGAAGGCATGTTCGGCTGTGCTGAGCGTGTTGCCCGTGGGTGTGTTCATCACCACGATGCCGTGACGAGTCGCGGCCACCTTGTCGATGTTGTCTGTGCCCACGCCCGCGCGCACGATCGCTTTCAGGCGACGATTGCCCTCGAGCGATTCGGCCGTGATCTTCACGCCGCTACGACAGACCGCGCCGTCGTACTCGCTGAGCGCGGCGCGCAGATCAGCACCCTTCAGTCCCGTGCGGACATCGAACTCGACGCCAGCGGCTTGCTTCAACAGCGCCAAGCCTTCGGGAGCGAGCTGATCAAGAACGATAATACGAATCATGGCGGACATGTTTTCCTTCCCTGTCGCGAAACTAACAGGCTGCTAACGGTGGGCGTGCCGATCGCGAAACTCGACCATGAAGTCGCGCAACGCCTCGACTCCCTCGATGGGCATGGCGTTGTAAATGGAGGCCCGAATCCCACCGACGCTACGGTGACCCTGAAGCGATTCGAGCTGTTGTTTCTCGGCTTCCGCGAGGAACGCGTTTTCGAGATCTTCGCTCGGCAGTCGGAACGTGACGTTCATCAGCGAACGGTTTGCCGACTGCGAGTGGCCTTGATAGAAGCCCGCACTCGAGTCGAGCACATCGTACAACAGGTTTGCCTTCCGCTTATTACGTTCGAGCATCTTCGGCAATCCGCCGACTTCCTCCTGCAGCCATTTGGCAACCAATCCGACAATGTAAATGCCAAACGTCGGTGCCGTGTTGTACAGCGATTTGGCTTCGGCATGTTCGCGGTAATTCAGGTAGCCGGGCAAGGCATCGGAACTCCGAGTCAGCAAGTCTTCGCGAATGATCACAACCGTCACGCCAGCGGGCCCCGCGTTCTTCTGAGCACAGGCATAGATCAGCCCGTAACTGTTGACGTTCACGGGTCGATGCAGGAAGTCCGAGGACATGTCACTGACGAAAGTCGCTTGGTCGGCGGCCGGGTCCTCGGCGAACTGCACGCCTTGAATGGTCTCGTTGGACGTTAGGTGGACGTAAGCCGAATCTCCCAGGGGAAGCTCGCCGAGCTGAGGCAGCCGATCGTAGTTGGTTTGCTTACCGTCCCACACAACTCGGGTCTCACCCTCACGCGTGGCCTCTTTGAGGGCGTACTTGCCCCACGAGCCGGTGATTACATATTCAGCCGCTTGGCCCGATCCGCGTAGCAAATTCATAGGGACCATGGAAAACTGCAACCGCGAACCGCCTTGCAGGAACAAGACTCGATAATTCGCGGGGATCTCGAGCAATTCGCGCAAACGCTGCTCGGCGTCTTCGAGAATGGCGATGAATTGGGGACTGCGATGACTGATTTCGAGAATCGAGGCACCACAACCCGGCAGGCAGACCAAATCGCGCTGCGCCTGCTCCAAGACGGGGAGTGGTAACACGGCGGGACCCGCCGAGAAATTGAAGACTCGTTCGACTGCCGTCTGCGCACTCATGTTCATCCTCGAACCGTCTGCTGAAAAAGGGGGGCGGACCCTGTCTGGACTGTCGTCTTACTTTGAACCTGTTCGAAAAGGGGGCAGACCCTCTCCGGCGAGGCCCGTATTCAACAGGCCGCCAATGGACTAGCAATACGAAACGCGATTCTACGCTGAGGGGCACCCCATGGGAATGTGGGTAAAGCCTGCCATCAGGTTGCAGCTTGCGAACGCTTCGGGAAGAATAGGCCACCAGGAGATCCAGGGTTATGCCGAAGCGGCGCATCGAGGAATTCGAGCTTGGCAAGGTGCTCGGTGTCGGCACTGCGGGGACGATCTACGAAGCCCGGGACAAGGTGAATGGCCTGCCGGTCGCACTCAAGATCCTGCTGCCCACCGTCTCGGCCGACAAGATCGTGGCAGCTCGATTCGAGCGCGAGATGTTGATCCTGGAAAAGCTGTCGCATCCCAACATTGTGCGTTACCACGGCGGGGGACGCAGCGGCGAGCAGCTCTTCTTTGCCATGGAGCTGCTCACAGGTGGGACACTAAAGGACGAGTTGGCTCGCGCGGGAGCTTTTTCCTGGGTCGAGGCGGCGACCTGCGGAGCGCAGATCTGTTCGGCCCTGCAACATGCTCACAACCACGGCATCATTCATCGCGACATGAAACCGTCGAATCTGCTGTTTGATCAACAGGGCAATCTCAAGCTAGTCGACTTCGGGATCGCTCGTGATACCCATGAAGCCGATATTACCTCGAAGGGCCTGACAGTCGGCTCGTATGCCTATATGTCACCCGAGCAGATTACGGGCGAACGAGCGATTACAGGGCAAACCGACTTGTATTCGTTCGGCGCGGTGTTCTACGAATTGTTGACGGGGCGGCCACCGTTTGCGGGCGATAACTTCGCACAGCTTTTTCAACAACACTTGACGAAGATGCCGCTTCCACTCCGGCAGCTCGCGCCGCGCTGTCCCGTCGAATTGGAACAGTTGGTCAACCAATTGCTGGCCAAGAGTCCCGCGGATCGGCCATTCAACGCGCGGGCGGTCCAAGGTGCCTTGCTGGGCATGTTGGATAAGGAGTTTCATGTCGACACGCGTCGCGACGTGCCCGCCGCCAAAACGATCGACCTGGGACGCGAGGTGCTTGTACGTCGTTTACGAGCCAGACCGCGCGAGATCTCGTGGCTGACCGTGGCAGGGATTGGCGTGGCCGCCTGCGCCGTCGTGTGGGCGGCTTGGTACTTTGGGGTTTAGTCGGCCCGCCACCGCTGCTCCGACTAGATCGCGTCGGAGCCGCGCTCGCCAGTGCGGATGCGAATGCAATCGTGAAGCGGCAGCACGAAGATCTTGCCATCACCGATCTCACCCTTCTCGCCGCTCCGACCGGCCTTGAGAATGGCGTCGACGGTCGGAGTCACAAACTCGTCGTTTACCGCAATCTGGAGTTGCACCTTGCGCAACAGATTCACCGTGAATTCATGCCCGCGATAGACTTCCGTTTGTCCCTTTTGTCGACCGAAGCCTTGGCAGTCCATCACGGTCAGGCGAAAGACTTCGACTTCGGTCAGGGCCGCTTTGACGGCTTCCAGCTTGTTCGGTTGGATGATGGCGATAATCAGCTTCATCAGTAGGGGTCGTTCCATCCAGGGCCCGTGATTGGTGTGCCTTTCGAATCTAGCTGGCACCGAGTGGACAAACAAGACCGGCGGAGGTTTCGTGTCGCGCGTTCCCGGAATCGTGACAGGCCGCTAGCACGTCGCGTCTCGGCAATCGAAGCTCAATCGACACGACGGTGAATGCCGATGGTAGGGGTAACGATTTCACGAATTGGCCTGCTTCTCGACCTGTCCTGCGAAAGGAAACCCCGTGACCGCTATCAAATCTTTCCTCGCCGCCTTGTTATGCGTCGGTTTCCTGAGCTTCGGCACTGCCTATGGGGAGTCGATCGAGCGTGTCGAATTTCGATTGATGAACTGGAAGTCGCTCCACTTTGACGACGCCGCGCAAGCCAAGGAATACTACGAGACGTTCAAAAACATCGGCTGTGAGTGCAAGCAAGAGTCGCACGGCAATCATACCGATGTGACGTTCCGCGCTCC
>JBGTHH010000002.1:0-1692 GCA_041746275.1 Pirellulaceae bacterium
GGCTTTAGCCGGTAATTGGCAGCCTGAAGGCTGTACTCCAACTCCTACTTTTAGCCTGGACAACGCACCAGCTCCCACGTTCGTATTCAACTAGATCGCTCCCACGGAGGCGGTTCGATTCGAAAACGTATCGGTGTTCACGATCGCGAACCACTCCATCACGACTCCCTCACACCACTGGAAAGTCGCCAGCATGTCTCAAGATTACCTGCAGAAATTATTCGGGCTCGATGGCCAAGTGGCCGTGGTCGTGGGTGGCACGGGAGTACTCGGCGGCGCGTTGTGCGACGGCTTGGCGGGCGCGGGAGCTCACGTCGTCGTCTCTGGTCGGAGCGAGGAACGTGGCGCGAAGCGTGTCGAGGCGATCGTCGCGGCCGGAGGCCAAGCCAGCTTTTTAGCCGTCGACAGCACGAACCGTGAGGCGGTCGTGGCGCTGCGCGATCAGTTGTTAGCTCAGCACGGACAAGTCGATGTCTTGGTGAATTGCGCGGGAGTCAACGCAGCCACTCCGTATGAAGAGATCCCGGACGACGAGTGGCATCGGATCCTGGACGCCAACCTGTTCGCGACGCACTTAGGCTGCCAGATCTTCGCACCGGTGATGGCGCGGCAAGCTCAGGGCGGAGCCATCATCAACATTGGCAGCGTCACATCGCATCTGCCCCTGTCCCGCGTCTTCGCCTACTCGGCTTCCAAGGCGGCGGTCGTGAACTTGACCCAAAACGTCGCTCGCGAGTACGCCACGAAAAAGGTACGCGTCAATGCGATTTGTCCCGGCTTCTTTCCAGCGGAACAGAATCGCAAGATCCTCGACAAGGCTCGAATCGACAACATCATGGCACAAACGCCCATGGCTCGCTTTGGCGAACCGGAGGAGTTGATCGGCGCGGCGGTGTTGCTGGCTTCGCGCACGGGCGGCAGCTTCATCACCGGAGCGGCCTATTACGTCGACGGTGGCTTTACGGCCATGCGGTTTTAAGTCCCCCCACGGTTGACATCAGGAATCATTCCCAGGACGCTGCATGGCTCATTCGATCGTGATCTTTGGAGCCTCCGGTGACCTCACCAGTCGCAAGCTAATCCCGGCGCTGTATCGCCTCTTCGTCAAGGGACGTCTGCCGGAAGCGACCCGTATTGTCGGCATCTCCCGCTCGTCTTTCTCGCACGACTCCTGGCGCGCGGAACTCGAAGTCACCACGGAAAAGTATTTGGAGTCGGAGTTCGACAAGTCGCGTTGGCCCGACTTCGCAGCCAATCTGTTCTACTTGCCGGGTGATATCGAACAGCACGCCGATTTCACCGAACTGGCCGCACAACTCGATGAACTCGAAGGCGGCGAGAAATGTACCCGATTGTATTATCTGTCGACTTCACCTCGGCTCTATCATGCGGCCGTGGATGCCTTGGGGCAGTCCGGCTTGGCCGATGAAACGCACGGAGCACGAAGGATCGTTGTCGAGAAGCCTTTTGGTACGGACCTAGCGACGGCCGAATCGTTGAACAAGACTTTGCATCGCGTCTTCGCCGAGCGGCAGGTCTATCGCATCGACCATTACCTGGGCAAAGAAACCGTGCAGAATTTGTTGATCCTGCGTTTCGCCAACAGCATTTTCGAGCCACTCTGGAATCGCAACTACGTGGATCACGTGCAGATCACGGTCGCGGAAGAGGTGGTCGTCGGCAGCCGAGCGG
>JBGTHH010000003.1:0-3294 GCA_041746275.1 Pirellulaceae bacterium
TTTCGTCCAAGCCGCGCTCGGCAGGATTGAAGGCGAGGAAGATTCAAGTGACTGGCAGGCCGTCTTCCAGCCGCGAACGGTGACACCCGAGAGTCTGGAGACGATCGACTTCGAGGGCTATCGCGCGGTGGTCGTTCCGAACCTTACCGAACTGAGCGAGCAAGCCGTTGGTCGGCTGCATGCCTTCGTTTCCGATGGCGGCGGGCTGTGGCTTGCCCTGGGACCGCGGACGAATGTCGATTCCTTCAATCACTTCGTCTTCAACGATGGCGATGGCCTATCGCCAATGAGCATCGGCACGGCGATTGAAGACAACGAGACGGACAGCGAAAAGGCCAAGAAGAAGATCAATCCGTTCGGCAAAGAACATCCCGCCGTGGCTGGACTTGCGGATACCGAGCGGCTCGACACGGGTGACGTCAAGGTCACCGGCCGCTTTCGTTTCAATGCGGGCATCTCGTACGACGACGTGTCCGTGCTGCTTGATCTGACGAACGGCGAGCCACTGGCGATCGAAAAGTATGTGGGACGTGGCCGAGTCATCGTGCAAAGCATCCCGCTGAGATATCAGTGGAGCGACCTCGCCTTGTCCCAGTCGTTCGTGGTGATGGTGCATGATTGGTTGGCCTATCTGGCTCAGCCGCGCGCGACGCGACACAATTTGGCAGCGGGCGATCCGATTTCGGTGCATCTGGGTGATTCGCAATTCACCGAAGCGACACTCACGACTCCGCATGGTGACGAGATCGATCTGGCATCCGAACCCGCGGGTGACGGAGTCGTATTTCGCTCCAGCCGCACGATTCTGCCCGGCAATTACTCGCTGGAAATTGGTTTGACCGGCGATCGTATCCCGTTTTACGTAGCTCGTGATCCGCGCGAATCGAATCTCGCCACGCTGACGGCGGTCGATCGTCGGCTGCTTGTCGAAACGGCGGGACTGAGCCAGAACATGATCAGCAGGCAGATCACGGGCACCAATCAGCGTGATCCCGTTTGGCCGCTCCTGTTAATCGCCTTGATCGCATTGATGGCGTGTGAACTGCTGCTGTCCGGCAACATTGCGAAACAGCGATTCGGATCGGATTCAATCGCCGAGACGACCGAGGACTGGATGCGGCAACCGGGAAGTATCGGGTTCACGACCCGTCATGAAACGCAGACGTCGGACGAGAAGCGACGCGTTGCGCAAATGAGAAACGAAGCGAAAGTTACACGGGAGAACGAGGCGGCAAGGATATGATGTGGCACAACCGTGAATTCGCCGCTCAGCCATATTCTTGCCACGTCAACTTCATGTCCAAGCTGACCGTCTGAACGGTTTACAATCAACACAAGCATGCAGCCAACAACCACGAACAACTTGGAGCACCTCGCGTGGAACGGCCCCATCGGCGTGCCGATAGCCGTTCTATTGGTGGTCGCGTTGTTAGCGCTATTCACTTGGGCCTTGCGTCGCGAACAGGCGGTCATCGGAAAGCGCCGCGCGGCGTTTTTCTGGATACTTCGGGCGATCGCTCTGGGTATCGTCATCTGGATGCTGCTGGCACCGACGACCGTTCGCGTTCAGCGTTCAACAACTCGTCGATCGATCGCCGTCGTGACAGACGTCAGTCGCAGCATGGCGACGGTCGATGCGGAGGGAACCGCGGACGAGCTGCGTTGGGCAATCTCCACAGGAGACGCGTCGGAATCCGCAACCGGAGCGGCTGACAGGGCGCTGGTTGCGGCAGGCATCGCCGAAGGGCATCTGCATAGTGCAGCACAAGCGATCCGCGAGCATCGCGCCGAAAGTAGTGTGCTCGACGCAACCACGGCTGCGAGAGATGCCATCGAGCACCTTCGCGTCAACGTTGGCAAAGTGATCGATCGACGCAGCCGTTGGGATGCCGCGGGAAGCGCGAGCGCTGCGGGGGCCGAGACCTCGTTGGCCATACGCATTCAGCAGATGTTGGATGGTCCGGACTTCGAGGCGTTCGCGGATCTCGCCAGGGCGTTGGAACGCGGACGCGCGCCGTCACAGAAGGGCTGGCGGGAAAGCCTCCCCGACCTGGAACACCGCATGGCCGGCATCCGGCGCAGATTGGCCGAGTTGGCTCGTACCGTGGTCGAGGGCGAACGGGAGTTACTAAAGAATGAGAATCCGGACGCGCTCGCGACGGTCGCACAGGCATCGAGACTGGCTCGCGTCGGCGCATTCGTCGGATCGCTGGAAGACAACGTCATGAGACCGCTGCGCAGCAAGGCCGACGTGCGTTACAGCGTGTTCGACGAGACAATGACGCTGTTGGCCGATCAGGAATCGCCCGAGCTGGAGATCAAGAAGCAGAGCGCACTCGAGCCGCGGTCGGACGACAAGACGGGGCTCTCGACGAATCTCTCCGCGGCCTTGGAACAGATCAACCGCGATAGGCAACAACAACCGCTGGCGGCGGTGTTCATCCCAACGGACGTCATCCACAACAGTGTCGGCAGCCCGAACCCGCGAGATCTGGCCGCGAAGTTGGACGGGATTCCGGTCTACATCGTGCCGATCGGAAATACACGGCACGTCCGCGACGTTATCCTACATTCCGTGCAGGCTCCGAACATCGCCATGCGGAATGACAATGTGGTGATCGAAGCAAGCTTGCAAGCCTACGACTGCGCGGGCGAGACCTGTACGGTCGAACTGCTGCAAGGCGGGGAAGTCCTCGAGCGGCGAGAGGTCGATTTCGATTCCGAAGTCGCCTCGCGGACGGTGCGCTTCGAGACGCGGATGTCGGAAGTCGGCGTTCATCAGTTTCAGGTCTCGATCACCCCCTTGGACGACGAGCTGAGCGACGAGAACAACTTCGACCAGTTCGAGATCAACGTCACGCGCAGCGAGATCAAGGTCTTGCTGGCCGACGAGATGCCTCGCTGGGAATACCGGTATTTGACGCAACTGTTCCGCCGTGCGCCGAACATCGAGTGCGACGAGTTGCTTTTCCGGCCCCGCATGATCGCGACCGGCAAGCGGGCGGAATCGAAGAGCTTTCCGACGACGGTCGACGAGTGGGATCAGTATGACGTGGTTGTCCTGGGTGACGTGTCGACGGAACACTTGCCTGTCGCCGCGCAAGAAACGTTGATCGAGTACTTGCAAGTGCGCGGTGGCACGCTGGTCATGATCGCGGGCCACGAGTTCATGCCGCACGCCTATGTCAGTCACCCGCTCGAAGCAGTCCTCCCCGTGAAAGCCATCGCCAAGACAGACACGCCGCTCGATGAGTTCGCTTTCTACGTGACGGATCGCGGCCGCGAACACAATGC
>JBGTHH010000004.1:0-6715 GCA_041746275.1 Pirellulaceae bacterium
TGAGTTTATTGATTCTGTTTCAGTTCGCTCCCATCGCCGTGCGTGAAGCTGTGGTGTATCAGATCCCGGCGGTGGTGCTGGCTCAGTTCGCCGTCGCCTGTGCCTTTGCGGTCCGCACAATGCGCGCGACGTTCGATCACATTGATGTGCGGCACGAGCAGGTGGCGTTGACGTTGGGCTGCTCACGGATGCAGGCCTTCGGCATGGTGGTTCTGCCCGAGGCCAAGCGAGGTGTCCTGACCGCTGCGACGTTGGCTTGGGCTCGTTCGCTCGGCGAGTTCGGGCCGCTGCTGATATTTGCTGGTACGACGCGATTTAAAACGGAAGTTCTGTCGACGACCGTTTTTCTCGAACTGAACGTCGGCGACTTGGGCGCGGCGGTCGCCGTCTCGCTGATTATGGTGGCCGCCGCGATGATTGTTCTGGTTCTCGCTCGAGCCTGGGGGACACGTAATCTCGCGATTTAGACCGTGGGCGAACATGGCTCTCGAAACGATCGCTGTCCCCGTTGCACGATCGCTGTCCCCATTGCACTTCTTTCACCAAGCTGGCATTTTCTGTGATTGCTCTCGAAAAACTAACCGTTCGCTCCGGTCCTTTTGTCTTGCACGAAGCGACCTTGACGGTGCCGACCGGAGCTTATGGCATGTTGATGGGACGGACGGGGAGCGGGAAGACCACGATTCTGGAGGCGATCGCCGGACTGAAGAAAGTGACGGCGGGTCGCATCGTTTTGGGTGATCACGACGTGACGGGCTTGAAACCCGCTGAACGCAATTTGGGCTATGTACCACAAGACGGTGCGCTCTTTTCGACGATGACCGTGCGCGAGCATTTGTCGTTCGCCTTGGATATTCGCCGTTGGGCGAGAAAGCGGATCGACCAACGTGTCGCTGAATTGGCCGAGCTACTGGAGATCGGGCCCCTGCTGGATCGGTTACCGCGTGGATTGAGCGGGGGAGAGAAGCAACGCGTGGCGATCGGCCGTGCGCTATCGTTCCGCCCACGGACGTTGTTGCTGGACGAACCGCTGAGTGCCCTTGACGATGACACCCGCAACCAACTCTACTCGTTACTCAAACATGTTCAGGAGCATACGGGCGTGACGACGCTGCACGTGACGCATCACCTGCAAGACGTCGAGCATCTCGCCGATAAATTGTTCCGAATCGATGGTGGCGAAGTCACCGAACAAACCAGGTAAGGCGTCCTCGGCGACGCCTCATTCACGATTAGCAGGCTGGCGTGACGCGGGCCTCTGGACAAAGGGAATCATCATGAAAGTTGCCACGATCGAAACCAGCAAGGGAACCATTCGGATTCAATTGCACGACGACAAGACCCCCAAGACCGTCGCGAACTTCGAGAAGCTCGCGGGTGAGGGTTTCTACAACGGTTTGAAGTTTCATCGGGTGATTCCCGACTTCATGGTCCAGGGTGGCTGCCCGCAGGGAACGGGAACCGGCGGTCCGGGATACAAGTTCGCCGACGAGTTCCATCCGCAACTCAAGCACGATCGCCCCGGCGTTCTGTCGATGGCCAATTCCGGCCCTAACACGAACGGTTCGCAGTTCTTCATCACGCATGTCGCCACGCCGTGGCTCGATAACAAGCACTCGGTATTCGGCAACGTCATTGAGGGACAGGACGTCGTCGACGCGATCAAAGGCGGCGATCTGATGGTTTCCGTGACGATCGCCGACGAATGAGCGTCGGTGGGTCGTTGGGTATCAGTGGAAGTCGCGGAGGATCTCGGTGGCGGCGTTCTTGCCGCAAGCTCCCAGCACGCCGCCCCCGGGATGGCTGGCGGCTCCACACAAATAAAGCCCCTTGATCGGCGAGCGATGATCCGCCCAACCTGCCACGGGACGAAAGCAATAAAGCTGGTGGAAGTGCATCGCGCCTTGCATGATGTTGCCACCCGTCAGGCCAAAGGTCCGCTCCAGATCCAACGGGCTCAAAATTTGGCGGTGCTCGATCGCCGCCGGGACGTTGGGCGCATATCGCGCTAGGAGATTGATACAACGGTCGGCGAAGTCTTCCTTGATGTTGTCCCACTGCTTGCCATCCGCCAGTTTGTAGGGAGCGTACTGCACAAACATCGACAGTAAGTGCTTCCCAGGCGGGGCAATCGTCGAGTCGACGCTGGTCGGCATCGTGATTTCCAGGATCGGCTCGTCGCTGGGATGACCGTACTTGGCTTGGTCATACGCCCGTTCGATGTAATCCAACGTCGGCCCAATGTGCATCGTGCCGTGATGGTGCGGGCCGACACCAGCGCTGGGACAGGCGGTGAAGCGTGGCGGTTCGGACAACGCCAGATTGATCTTGGCCGAGGCCGACGCGTAGTCGATCTTCGCGACTGCCGCACGGAAGTCGTCGGGCAACTCCTTGGGATCGATGAAGCGTTCGAATGTCCAATGGGCGTCCACGCTGCTCGCCACGACGGGTGCTTCGAGCAAACTGTGGTCGGCCAGCAACACACCACGCGTCTTGCCTCCTTCGCAGACGATCTGGGCCACGGGTGCCTCACGACGAATCTCGACGTGCAAATCCTGGCACGCCTGTTCCAAGGCACTCGCCAGTCCACCCATGCCTCCCTCGACATAACCCCAGATGCCTCGCGCGCCACCGGCTTCGCCCATCACGTGATGCAACAAGACATATCCGGTGCCGGGAGCGGACGGCGGCGCGAAGGCACCAATGATCGCATCGGTCGCCAACGTGGCTCGCAGCACCTCCGCCTCGAACCAGCGTTCCAGGATGGGCCGCGCGGCACCTTGGATCAGCTCGACCGCGTCCGGCAGATCGGCTCCCAGCACAGACAATGCTTGATAGATGTCCCAGATCTTGCCGGTATCGCGCAGCCGCTTGCCGACGCCGATGGCTCGACGCTCCTTGGGAAGCGGCAGCGGGTCCGGTGCCGCCTGAGTCAGGATCGGCTCCAGCACGGCGGCAACACGCTCGAGCAACGCGTTGTATTGCGGATAGGCTTCGGCATCCCGTTCGCTGAATTTGGAGATCTCACGACGATTCATCTGCTCGTCCGGACCCATCAGCAAGTAACGTCCGTCCAGCAACGGAGTGAACGACGAGGGGTTACGCGGCAGGATGTTGAGCCCGTAGTGTTTCAGCCGCAGATCTCGAATGATCTCGGGCAGAAACAAGCTGATGACATAAGCAGCCGTTGAGACCTTAAAGCCGGGCCAGAGTTCTTCGGTCGTCGCACACCCGCCCAGCACGTGCCGTCGTTCGAGGACGCAAACCGACTTACCAGCCTTGGCCAGATACGCCGCAGTGACGAGCCCGTTGTGGCCGCCACCAATTACGATACAGTCATATTTTTTGTGTTGCTTCATGGTGTGGCGATTGTAGCTGATCCAGCGGTAGCACGTTAAGACCGTCCGAGGTCGAAGTGGTATCGAATCTAGATCGCGATCTCCTACGCGGCCGACTACTGATTCTCGCGGCGGCCGTGTTGTGGAGCACCAGTGGGTTCTTCGTCAAAGCTCCCTTCTTCGAAAGCTGGCCTGCGGAAAGCGACGGCTGGCCAGTGCGCGGGCCGTTGTTGGCGTTTTGGAGAACGATCTTCGCGAGTGCCCTGCTCGTGCCGTTGGTCCGACGCCCGCGTTGGACTCCCAAGCTGATTCCGACTGCCTTGACCTTCACCGCGATGAGCGTGGTCTATTTGACGGCCATGACCAAGACCACTGCGGCCAACGCGATCTGGCTGCAAAACACAGCCCCGATGTGGATCACCTTGGTCGGTGTCCTGGTGCTGGGCGAAGTGGTCCAGCGTCGCGATTGGTTCTTGTTGGCCTTCGCCCTGGCCGGTGTCGGGCTGATCCTGTCCTACGAACTACGAGGGCAAGAGTTGGAAGGAACGATCTACGGCTTGCTGGGCGGAGTGACCTATGCCGGAGTGGTCGTCTCGCTGCGCTGGCTGCGTGGCGAAGATGCCGCGTGGATCGTGGTGGTGAATCTACTGACCACGGGGCTGCTGGTTCTCCCCTACGTGCTGTATCTCGGCGTGTGGCCGACCGCCACACAACTACTCGCGCTGGGTGCCTTTGGCATGTTCCAGATGGGCTTGCCGTATTGGCTGTTTGCGCGAGGGCTGCAGCGAATCCCGGGCCATGAGGCGGCGGGGTTGGTGTTGATCGAACCGCTGCTCGTGCCCGTGTGGGTTTACTTGGCTTGGCGTCACGAACCCAGTTACCAAAGTCCGGCTTGGTGGACCCTGGTTGGCGGCGGTTTGATCTTGTGCGGCCTGCTGTGTCGTTACGGGAGCCTCCGGCGCGCCCGAGAAGGGCACGATCAGATTGGGAGCGAAGCAGAGGATCGGGATCGACAGGGATAAGACTCCCAGCGTCGTGCGGACCCAGCCGAGTCGCACGGTGTCGTCGCTGGTCGGTGGATGATCGGTCCCAATGACGAAAAAGACCAAGCCCACCATTAGCGCCAGCCCTTGTGAAGCCAAACCGGTGAACATCGCGACCACCGCCAATCCCATGAAGATGCGCGCGATCCAATGGGCCTTCTTGCCGAACAGGGCGTAGGTGATATGGCCGCCGTCAAGTTGCCCGACCGGCATCATGTTCAATCCGGTCACGAGCAACCCGACCCAGCCGGCCATGAAGTATGGGTTCAGGTGGGAATGAGCCGTCATCTGCCCGGCGGTGTAACCCGCAGGTTGGAGGTAATCCAGCAGGAACACCAGAGCCAAAGGCGAATCGTACTGGTAGGGACCAGCGGCGGGCTGGGAGAGATCCAGCCGAGCGACTCCCATCCATATGATCGGCGCGGCGACGACTAACCCCGCCAGCGGACCGGCAATCCCGATGTCGAACATTTCTCGCCGGTTGGCCCGTAGCCCGTCCATGCCGATCACGGCTCCCATCGTCCCAATTGGGCTAATGGGCAACGGCAGGAAGTAGGGATAGCTGGCGGGAATGCGATAACGCAGCGTCGCCAAAAAGTGGCCCATCTCGTGGGTCAGGAGGATCGCCAGAATGCAGGCCGTATAGATCAAGCCATCTTCCCAGTGAGCCACGAAGGCTCGACGGATGGGCATCAGGCTGGAAGTTTCCAGCGACGTTGCTAAGTGATACCAGGGGAACCAATGGGTCGCACCGGCCAGAAATGTCGAGCAGCAGGTCAGCAAGAATAAGGACAGCGGCAGTAGCCTGCGACGGGGAGGCGGCTGCCCACGGCTAGTTAATTGTTGTCCCTGCCCCAACTCGACGGGCTCCGCGTCATAGATCATCTCGCCCAGGTTGCGTGAATCACCTGCACCAGATTCCGTACCGCCCCCCATGACGAAATCGTCCCCATCGACGTTGCGGGCTCGCAGTGATCTCGTCTCTCGGTCCCGATCCGCCGGATTTCCGGGGGTTTGGGTCGGCTGTTGGTAATCATCCATCTCTAACAGGATAGCAGACGTTGGGGAAACGTCACCCCACGACCGGATCGCCGCGACAGGCTCGGCCATCGAGTTGCTGCCTGTCGAGGAAGCGAGCGGTGTACTGGCGGATTTCGATTCCCTTTGGTACTTTTCACTGTCACAATACGACCCGTCACGAAACTACCCCTTTTGCGCAGGCTGATAGCCGGACTGACTGTCAGCCTGGAAAGGCCGACGTACGGGTCACGAAACGACCCCTTTTGCGCAGGCTGACAGGACGCAACTTATGAAACAAGCCATCGCTGGCTTAGCCCCCGCCTCGGTTCGAGAAGTCACGGTCATGGAAGTTTGGCCTTCCATCGCTCAGTTTTCACTGGGACGTTTGATGGGCCGCTTGTTCGGCATTCAGGCCGGGATCTACATCTTCCGAGTTGGCCATGTGTTTGCCCTCGCCGGAATTCCGTTCGCGCTCGCCTTGTATTTCTTTCGCTTGGCACCCTCCTGCTTCGGTGCGCCGTTCCACGGGGGGTTCTATCGCTTGACGAATCGGCGGGTGATGGTTCTGCGAAACGAATTAAAGTTCGCCGACGGGTTTCCCTACGTCCGGTTTGTCTTCGGAGCGGAAGTCAAGTCGGTCGAATTGGATCGTTTTGACTCGATCGAGATTGATCGCCTTCCCGGTCAAGAGTGGTACGACGCGGGAGACCTGGTGTTTCGACTGAAAGGCGTGGAAACGTTTCGACTCTCGGCCGTTTCGCGTCCCGAATCGTTCCGTCACACCTGCCTTAAGTCCCACCTGTCGTTTGTGGGTGTCAAGCAAGCTCTGGCCCGCGAACCGGTTGCGGTCGGGTGAGCCGACGGCGCTAGCCGCGGGCCTTACCATCTCAAGCAAGCTCTGACCCGCGAACCGGCTGCGGTCGGGTGAGTTGGTCGACAACCAGCTTTAACGCTTGACCCGACATGGTGGCCGACATGGCCGGCAATTCCTTGTTCTGCTGAGTGATTTGCGAGAAGTCCAAGGGCAGATGCAGGAAGGCGACTTGGGTCTTCAGTCGCAAACGTTCGGCGTAATAGTGCGACAGGTAAAGCGCGGCATTGCACAGATACGAGCCCGCGTGATACGAGACCGTAGCGGGAATTCCGGCGGCGCGCAGCAGGCGAGACCAATCCGCCAGAGGCAAGGCACTGCGATAGGCCACGGGCCCGTCGGCGACCAACGCCCGAAACTCGTCGGCCCGCTGTTCCGCTCGGCCCCCGACGTTCAACCCCACTGCTTCCAGCTTGACACAAGGAGCACCCGGGGCTTGGCCA
>JBGTHH010000005.1:0-8209 GCA_041746275.1 Pirellulaceae bacterium
CCGACATCGATCACGGCCACCGTCGTGCCGCTGGGCGCCGTCGGACGTGGGCCGCCGGGCTGACCTTGCGCGTTTACGATGGTGTTACCAACAAACATAGCTGCCACGACCGTGGCCAAGAGAAGAGAGATTCTCACGCTCAGCACTCCTTGCTGTAAACGAAATCGTCCATGACCGTCGAGCCTTATCCGACAAGGCTCCCCCACGTTTGCATGTGGGGCGGTATTGTGCCGAGAACGGGATCACGCGTAAAGGCCAGAAATTCGCCGCACCCAATCGGCAGTAAGATCATCGATCCTCCGACCAATCCACTCAAGTTAGCCGTCTAAGGCCGCGAGTTGTGCAGTGAGGAATTCATAGGCTTGACGCGCCGCCGTCGGAGCATCATGGCTGTGTCGACTCAACTCGACATGCAAGCCACCTCGATAATCCGTTTCTCGGAATGCCTGTAGTATCGGCCCAAAATCCATTTCACCTTGGCCAAACATCAAGTGTTCATGAATTCCTGCCCGCATATCTTCCAAATGGACGTTGATAATGAAATCCGACCACTGCCGAATCTTACCAGCCATCGGTACTTCACCCAGACAATGCAAATGCCCCACATCCAATGTTAGTCGAAAGCACGGGTCCTCAATCAGTCGACTCAGCGTTTCGAAGCGTGACATGGTGTCGATTAACATGCCCGGTTCCGGCTCGAAGCCAATAGCCACACCTTGCCTGCTAGCGTGCTGAATCACCGGGTGCAAGCTTTCTCGTAGTCGCTCGATCGCGGTCTCGTCGCTGATGTCATCGCGCAACACACCGGACCACAGCGACACACAATCACTTTCCAACTCCGCGGCGATGTCGATCGCATGACATAGGAAATCGATGCGACGTTGTCGTTGTTCCCGATCGCGAGTCAGCAGCGTGGGCTCGTGCTTGGTCCGAGGGTCCAGCAAAAACCTCGCGCCGGTTTCGATCACCGACCGCATCGCATGTCGCCGCAAGCGCTGCTCGACGCGCGCCAGTTGTGACTTCAAATCACGAGCAAAAGGATTCAACGCCTGCTGATCGAGCGTGATCGCCACACTGCGATAGCCGATCTCGGCGAGTACGTCGATGGCGTCGAGCAGATCGTGATGGGCAAATCCGTTGGTGTTGTAGCCGAGTAGCATGTGCAGTGGCGACCCGATTTAGGTTACGTAGCAACACTCCCGAAACAACTTCCGCGAACCAATGTAGCCGTCACGCTCCGTCGTGATGATCGCTGGAAAAACGGGGAAGTTATTTCGTGAGCGTTGCTGGACATCAGGTAGAGTAGACCCACTTGCCGAGCACCAGGGTCGGTATCAGGAGTGCCAGAATGGCCACGGCAAAAATCCACGGTGCCATCAGCAAGGCCACTGCGGCGTCCAGCACAATCAACGACAGCAGGCATTGCTTGACCGCGAACTGAACTTGCTGGGGCGTCGGATTGGCCACGGCGATCAGGCACCGGCGGAGGATCGTAAACGTCAACAAGAATAACGCCATCGGCCAAACGAAGGTGGGTTCGATGAAGTAGGTCAAGCCCGCTCCGGCGTAGCGTGGAAAGAAGGCCAGCAGCATGATTCCCGCAGCCATGATCCCCACACCGAAAACCAGCAAACCACGACGACTCTGAGTCGCCTCGGTGCGGGCGAACCACGTCACGCCCACGATATAAACCCCGATGCCACTGGCCACCAGCACATGCACCAGATCGAACTGCAAGGGAGAGATGTCGCCACGAGCACTAAGGCTCATCCCCAGCAACACGTTCAGGAAACGGCATGAGCCCATCGCCAACGGACCCCACATGGTCTGCTTCAACAAACCGTCGTAGCCAATCACGGCCGCCGCCAGCAGCAACGCGATCACGCCGCTCCGCCACACTGGTCCCGCCGGATCCGTCACGACATACCCCGCCAAGGCTCCCGCGACGACTCCTCCACACAACAGGCCGTACCCCAACCGCTGCGCATGTGCCAGGGGAATCCGCCCCGAAGGCAGCGGACGCGTGGGGCGCTCCTGCAAATCGATGTCATAGTCGTAGACATCGTTCAAGACCATGCCGGCCGTGTAGAGCAAGCTGGACGCGAGCAGCAAGCAGAGCAGGCCGCCGATGGGCTCGAACGAACCCGAAACGAAGACAAACCCCATCGCCACATCGGCCATTGATGTAAACACGTTCGGGGCGCGAAAGAGCTGTAAGTAAGCCAACAGCTTGCCCGAGTCCTTCACATCGTCCGTTCGCGCGCTACTCATGAGCCGATCATTCGAGGGTGATTCCGAGATCCCGCATCGCCTTGGTCAAATACTCACGAGCCTCGCGCGCCGCATCGTCCGGGTTGTCGATGTAAGGATACAGCTCGACGGTGATCCATCCATCGTAGCCGGTCTGTTCAATGGCCTGGAGCGTCGCTCGAAAGTCGATCGCTCCGTGCCCCGGTATGAGATGCTTGTGGACACGCGTGGCGGCAATGTCCTCGAAGTGATAGTGCTTGGTATAGGGTGCCATCTTCGCGACCCAATCCTGAGGATCTTCATTCACACAATAGGCGTGACCAACGTCGAAGTTCAACCCGACCCAAGGCGAATCGATCCGGGCCACGAAGTCGAGATATTGATCGAACTTTTCGATCATCAACTCGGGCTCGGGCTCGATCAACAGAGGCACTTCCACTTGCTCCGCGACCTCGACGCAAGGCATGATTTCGTCGTAGAAGATCCGCGCGGCCTGATCCCAAGATTGCTCTGCGGTTAGTAACCCGCCGGGTTCGGTGGTGACATTGGGCGCGCCGATGTCTCGCGCGAGATGCAGCGCGCGTTTGGTATGTTCGCGACGGATGGCACGATAATGCGGGTCGGGATCGGTCCAACCGGGATGCCAATAGGGCTGCCGCGGATCGGCCACCGCGTTCATCATGAAAGCATTGATATTGGCGATCTGCAAATTGTATTTGGCGAGGTGTTCGCGAATCGACTGCTTGCGTTCCTCGAGCAGGAACGAAGGCCAGGCATGGGGCACATCGGCCAAAATCTCAATTCCCGTGTAACCCAACTCCGCGATCTTGCGGATGGTGTCCTCGATCGAGAAGTGCATGTAGGCGTTGCTGCTAAAGGCAAGCTTCATAAGTCCAAGGCTCTTAGCGGGGGTCGTGTCGGAGGAGGCCAACCTACGGAGGTCAGCCGGGAGGCCGGAAAGCTCCCAGTGTAGTCGCCGTGGTGGCTGGCGAGAAGCCGCTCAAATGAGTCCGACACGAATCGCGCTGGCCGGCTGAGAGCCTGTCCGAAAAGGGGTCTGACCCTTTGGAGGCGAACCGATTTCACTGGGCGTTTGCCTCGCCGGAGAGGGTCTGACCCCTTTTCGGACAGGCTCGATGAAATTCAGGCCGAAGTGCTCCCATCCCCGGATAAAAACGTAGAGTTTCCGGTAACGGGCTTGCGATCACGCGCCGAGGCAACCATGAAGACAACTTGTTTGATTCTGACGATTTCGCTGCTGACCGTGGTCTGGTGCGGTTGCTCCGGATCGACTCCACCGAAAGTGACGCACACGCCGGAGGTTCCCAACCTGCCGGTGGCACCGCTCGCAACGAATGTATCGTCAGAGTCGCTGACCATGACCGGGCGGTTGAACCCGGAGACCACACCCACCAGCCAGATTGGCGAGCCGACCGAAGACGAGTCGGAACCCTTCATCAATCCCTTTGCAGCACCGAAGGACGAGCCACTTGCGGAAATCGAGGTGATGGAAGTGAAACCCGAGCCGCTGCCGAGCAAACCGGGCGTGGCTCCCTCCGTGCGACTGCTGGGTTTCATGCATGTCGGCGCGCCGAAAGCTTTGGTCTCGATCCACAATAAGTTGGAACTCATGGGAGTCGGCGACTCGCTTCACGAGCTGGAGGTGTTGAATGTCGAGTCCCCGGAACTGAAGTTGGCCTTTCATGGCAAGGAACTCACGTTCAACCTCTTTCCCGGTGACGCAACACAAGCGGGAACCAACGCGACGGCGGGAAGCGGGACGAGTGAACGCCGAGCCAACGTGAACTACTCAGCGCCGACCACGGATAACCGGCATCGATCGCACGACCAACTGAGCGCCCACAGCCCTGCCGGAAACGCGACCGGAGCACACACCGTCTCGGGGTTACATGTTCCCGCGCGATCCGCCGAGGGCCGAGGGACACTCGAACGAGAACGTCTAACGCCGCCTCGACCCCATGGTCTACCCAGTCTGCCGTCCCTCAGTGGACGCGGACGAGGCCCTTCGCTGAGCGACCTGCCCGCACTACCTCCAATCAGCTCGCATTTGGGGCCGAATAACCCCTTCCCAGACTTGCCGTCCATGCGTCCGTAGCGGATGGTGGAAGCTGTTCGGCATGTACGTCAGGCTTTCCAGCCTGACCAAGATCGGCATGTACGTCAGGCTTTCCAGCCTGACCAAGAACAGTCCCTGCGTCCGTAGCTGATGGTGGATGCTGTTCGAGCGGCCGAACTCCCAGCCAGTCCTGCGTTCGACTTTGGCTCGATGCGCTGCTACAAAGTACGCTGATGGCAGCCCTGCTTTGGCACTTGTCAGCGATGGAATTAAATCCATGTCCACGACTGAACCACCCATCCTAAAGCTTGGACCGAGGTCAAACGGTATCCTGTTGGCACCTTCGACGCCGTTGCTGCCCGGTTTCAAGTTGCCCTTCGGTCGACTGCTCAAGCTGGCCGACCGCTGGGACGACAAACCATGATGGTTGATTCGAGACATTCGTCACGTACCTTTACGATCGCTCTTGGCGTCGCGGTGCTGTTCGCGCTCGTACCCTCCATCGCCGCCGCGCAGACCATCGAAGATCGAGCGTTTCTCGCCGAGATCGATGGTTCCGAACAGAAGTATGTGATCGTGACACCAGAGGGCTTCGTGCCGGACGTGGCCGTCACACTGCTGATCGCGTTGCACGGTCACGGGTCGGATCGCTGGCAGTTTGTGCGCCAAGAACGGGACGAATGCCGAGCCGTTCGCGATGTGGCGGCGCACCGCGGATTGCTGTTGGTGTCGCCCGATTATCGAGCCACGACGTCGTGGATGGGACCGCAGGCCGAAGCCGATGTCGTGCAGATCATCCGGACGTTAAAAGAGCGCTATCAGGTTGATCGCGTGATCCTGTGCGGCGGATCGATGGGCGGGACCGGAGCACTCACCTTCACGGCCTTGCACCCCGGATTGATCGACGGCGTGGTCTCGTTGAACGGCACCGCGAACCTGGTCGAATACGAGCGGTTTCTGGACGCGATCGCCGCATCCTTCGGCGGCGGCAAGGAGCAAGTTCCAAACGAGTATCGAAAACGCAGCGCCGAGTTTTTCCCCGAGCAATTCACCATGCCAATCGCCGCGACGACTGGCGGTGCCGACGACATTGTGCCACCCGCCAGCGTGTTGAGGTTGCTGGACAGCCTGCGTGGAAGGAACCCTCACGTGCTCAGCCTGCATCAACCCACCGGCGGTCACCGTTCCACCTACGACGACACTCGCCGCGCACTCGAATTCGTCCTGGACGCCCAGTAAAATGCGGCGAAGTCAACTTCTGACAACCATTACGAGATGCCGACAAACACATCGATTGAGTCCAACGTCGAAGAGGGGCAAGCGAGTCAAAGCCACGACGATTTTGTCTCCAAGTACTCGATCATCTGCAAGGAATCCCGCGAAACGCATTGTTGGCTTTGCTTGGATATTCCCGCCGGCGGGAAGTCCGCCAGCGACAGTCAAACATCGGCCAGTAATTTCCACCCGTAGCAAACACCGCGAGCCAGAATCGGTGTGAAATTCTGGAGATTCCTATTGGTATCGCGGCGATAAAGACTTCGGTAAACTCATTGCACTTTGTCGGCGTGCAAAGTGAAACAACCGGCCAATGGCTAAGCTCAGCGATTACGTGAAGACGTCGAAAATCCTCGGCGTCTCGCAAAATACCCTGCGGACCTGGGCCAGCGCGGGCAAGATTCCCGTCCACCGGAATCCAACCAACGGGTACAGATTGTTTCGCAAGACAGACCTTGAGGATTTCCTGGGAAAGATGGAGGTTAGCAGAGGTAAGCAATCAAAACGACGGAAGCGGTGAATGGCGGCGGTAGCAGCCAGAGAACTTTTTCAACCGCTGGACCAAAGGTGTCAAACGTGGTCGCTACGCTGATCGTGTTTGACTGGTGAGGTTAAAGTTCATTTTTTGACGATTGGCCCGAAGCGTGAGCGAGTCATTTAATCAACAGTCACCATCGAATTTTTCGGAGACGCCTATCTCTGGCCGAGAATTCCTGCGTCTCGCCCTCGGGCTTGGGGACGGTGAGTCTCCGTTTCCTTGGCAGGAAGAATTACTGGAGAGGTTCCTCAACGGACGCGACGTTGGCATCATCGACATTCCCACCGGTCTCGGTAAGACGGCGGTTATGGCGATTTGGCTGGTTGCCCGAGCGTTGGGCGCGAAACTACCCCGACGGCTGGCATACGTCGTGGATCGTAGGGCCGTAGTCGATCAGGCCACCGACGTCGCATTGGGTCTGCGCGGGTTCGTCAAAGCGAACCATGAGTTCAACAGTTCTCTTCGACTTAATGGCCGCTCCCTTCCTATCTCTACATTGCGCGGCCAGCACGTTGACAATCGGGAATGGCTGGAAGACCCAGCAGCTCCCGCGATCATCGTAGGTACGGTCGATATGGTGGGTTCGCGATTGTTGTTCGAAGGATACGGTGTGTCTCGCAAGATGCGTCCCTATCATGCCGGACTGCTTGGAGCGGACACACTGGTTGTCCTCGACGAAGCGCACCTCGTGCCGCCATTTGAGAAGCTTGTTGAAGCCATCGCTGATGGCGGGCAACACTTCGGGTCTAGGGACAATGCTCGGCGTTATCTGGTTCCGCGGTTCAGCCTGCTTTCCCTGTCTGCTACGGGACGGATTTCGAGCCAGCCGTCGTTGGGATTAACCGACAAGGATTTCAAGCATCCCATCGTTGTGCGAAGGTTGTCGGCCAATAAGCGGATTTCATTAAAGCCGGTGAAGGATGATGAAAAACTACCCGAAATACTCGCGAGAGAGGCTTGGGAACTCGCAGACAGTGGTCGCCGACCGGATCGCATCCTCATTTTCTGCGACAGACGCAAAGATGCTGAGGCGGTCAAGTCCCAGATTGAGGAGCTTGCCAAGGAAGATGCTAAGGCGGGCCAATCTGCCGTTGACACCGAGCCACCGGAACTCTTTGTTGGCGGGCGTCGCGTATTCGAGCGCGAACAGGCAGCTCAGAAACTGAAGGCCCTCGGATTCATTGCGGGTACTCAAGTCCAAGCGACGACGGCGAGGTTTCTGATCGCCACATCCGCTGGCGAGGTCGGTGTGGATCTGGATGCCGACCAGATGGTTTCCGACCTGGTCACGTGGGAGCGAATGATTCAGCGCCTAGGTCGAGTCAATCGACGTGGAGGGGATGGCCGTATCGCTGAAGTCAGAGTTGTCGTTGCGCCAGAACCGAAACCCAAGAAAAACGTTGCTGAGGCAATGATGAAAACGCCGGGCGAACGCAACGACAAGGAAACAAAAGCGATCACTACATTCAAGGCCGAGTTAGAAATGGCTCGGGCGATGAAGAGGCCGTTCGAACAGTTGCCGTTAGTCGGAATCGGCGACGAGCGACGAGACGGCAGCCCCGGAGCCCTGCGTGATTTAAAGCTGAAGGCCGCGAACGACTCCATTTTGGCCGAGACACTCGCTGCCGCGACTTCAACGGCTCCACTACGTCCGGCATTGACACGGGCTGTGGTGGATTCCTGGTCATTGACTTCGCTCAAGGAACACACTGGACGCCCTGATATCAGTCCTTGGCTACGCGGTTGGAAAGAGGATGATCCGCCCCAGACAACCGTTGTTTGGCGAACACATTTGCCAGTTCGCGCAGACGGAAAAGTGACAAAGAAGGACGTGGAATCCTTCTTCGAAGCGGCTCCGCCTCATGCCAGTGAGCAACTTGAGAGTGAAACGTCGAGGGTTATTGATTGGCTTTCGAAGCGATCCAAGACGTTGCGAAAGCTGTCGAACAAGGACGGCGCGGACAACGACGCATCGGCAACTCTGGGTGAGAAAGAGGTCGCAGCAATTGCTTTATCACCCAGCGGTGACTTTCGTCATCGCTTCACACTGGAACAATTCGATGTTTCTG
>JBGTHH010000006.1:0-2795 GCA_041746275.1 Pirellulaceae bacterium
GACCTGCTCAATAGCTTGACTCGGAACGTGTTCAGATGTACACTTTCGACTCAAGCGAAAACCATAGCAAAATTTCTCGCAACGACTGGGGAGGTCACGGGCATGTCAACACAAGTCGCGACGAAAAGGACGGTCAATCCACGCCAACTGTTGAAAGATCGGTTTGGCTTTGCCGAGTTTCGCCCCGGCCAACAGGAGGTGATCGAGCACTTGCTCGCCGGGCGATCCGCAGCGGCCGTGCTGCCGACCGGAGGTGGTAAGTCGCTCTGTTATCAATTGCCGGCCCTCGCGTTCTCGGGACTGACGCTGGTCGTCTCGCCATTGATCGCGCTCATGAAGGATCAGATCGACGCACTCGAACGGCGAGGCATTGCGGCGGCTCGGCTCGATTCGACACTGTCCGCCGACGAGTATCGCGAGGCGATGGAGCGGGTTCGCAGCGGTGCCTTGAAGTTGTTGTATGTGGCCCCCGAACGCTTCGCCAACGAACGTTTTCGCGAAACGATGATCCAGCAGCATGTGTCGCTGTTTGCCGTCGACGAGGCGCACTGCATCTCCGAATGGGGCCACGCCTTTCGTCCCGATTATTTGAAGCTCGCGCAGTTCGCCACGGCCTGCGGAGCCGAGCGGGTCTTTGCACTCACCGCGACCGCGACTGCGGCCGTGTTGTCCGATATCTGCCGCCAGTTCGCCATCGACCCGTCGTGTGCCGTCAGGACGACCTTCTACCGTCCTAACTTGACGATCCTGACGACGGCAGCGACCGTGGATGAGCGTGACCAACTCTTGCTGCAACGACTTCAAGAGCGTCCGCCTGGCCCAACGATTGTCTATGTCACATTGCAGCGCACTGCCGAGGAGGTCGCCGCGCGGTTGGAACGCGCCGGGTTATCCGCGCGTCCCTACCATGCCGGGATGCCCACCGAACAACGCGAGACGATTCAAGATTGGTTCATGGCTTCCGATCGCGGGATCGTGGTGGCTACCATTGCCTTTGGCATGGGGATCGACAAAGCCGATATCCGCTACGTCTATCACTACAACTTGCCCAAGAGTTTGGAGAACTTTTCGCAAGAAATTGGCCGGGCGGGACGCGATGACCAGTCGGCGATTTGCGAGACCCTCGTTTGTCTCGACGATGTGAACGTGCTCGAAAACTTTGTCCACGGCGACACGCCGACGCGGGAGGCCATCACGTCGTTGTTGACCGATGTGTTCGCGCTGGGTGAGGAATTTGACGTCAGCCTCTATCAGCTTTCAGATCAGCACGACATTCGACTGCTGGTGGTCCGCACACTGCTGACCTACTTGGAACTCGATGGTTATATCGAGGGCGGGACGCCGTTCTATGAAAATTATCAGTTCAAGCCCCTCGTGACGTCGCTCGAAATCCTGGCACGCTTCGACGGCGAGCGTCGTGAGTTCGTGCGTGGACTTCTCAAACAGTCCCAGAAGAAAAAGATCTGGTTTGAGATCGACGTCAACCGCGTGGCGAAGAAGTTGAACGCCGATCGACAGCGCGTAATCCGCGCCCTGGACTACTTGGCCGAGCTCCAATTGCTCGAAGTCAAAGTCACCGGTGTCCGGCATCGGTATCGTCGACTCAAGCAACCGGCTCAAGTTGCGGACTTGGCGGCCGAACTTTACGAGCGTCAGTTGCGTCGCGAATCGCACGAACTCCAGCGGTTGCGACAAGTGCTCGATCTCGCTCGGCACGACGGTTGCCAAGTCGCCCTGCTGGCTGGCCACTTTGGCGAAGTGTTGGACCACGAGTGCGGGCATTGCCGTTGGTGCCAGAACAAACACACACCACTCGTGCTCCCTGAACACCAACCCGCCGCGATCGATGCGGAAGTGTGGAAGCAGGCTCAAGCGTTGCGCCGTCGCTATCCGCAGCAACTCGCCGCTCCACGCAGCATGGCTCGCTTGCTGTGCGGGGTCACCTCGCCCCACCTGAGCCGCGCGCGGCTGTCCGGTGACAAACTGTTCGGCGCGTTAGCCCATATTCCGTTTTCGGAAGTTTTGCGTCGCGCGCAGGAAAAGGCGTGACGATTCAAGCACTTCACCGTTACTGCGGACATGAACTACTTGGCGAAAAACGCCTTGACTGTCGGCGGACCTTCCAGGTAGTCGAGCGAGGCGAGGAAGCGGTCCATCGAGGTGGTGGTTGCCAGAAAGTCGTTATTGTTGCCTCGACCAAAGTTGAAGAAGCCATGTTCGCGGCCCTCGTACAAGTCCAGTTCGCAACGATTGCCCGCTTTCAGCATCTTGTCGGTGAATTCCCGATTCCCGTCGATCAAGAAATCCTTGGTGCCGATCAGGATCAACGTGGGAGGGAGCGACTTCGTGACGTGGTGTACCGGGGAAAGTTGTTGGGGAGGAACGCCCATCCGTTCTTTCACTTGGGCCAGTCGCCGAGTGGCCTCGGGGTTGCCAGCGGTACTAAATGACACGGCCGGGTTAAAGAGCACCATGGCGTTTGGTCGCGAACTGATCGATGCGTCTTCGCTAGGTTCGTCGAATTCGGTCAGCACTCCGGTGCAGGCGGCGAGGTGACCGCCCGCCGATCCGCCACTGGCGACGATCCGATCGGGATCGATCCCCATCTCCGTCGCGTGTTCCCGCACCCAACGTATGGCGCTCTTAGCATCCTTTACGCACTCGACGGCTTGCACCTTGTGCCGACTGGCGACGCGATAATCGGCCGTGATGGCGACCATCCCGCGCGAGGCCAAGTAGCGGCACTGTTGCTCGAACTGCTGCGGCGAGCCGTTAGTCCACCCGCCCCCAAAGAA
>JBGTHH010000007.1:0-4817 GCA_041746275.1 Pirellulaceae bacterium
AGGTTGAAGGTATCTTTTTATTTTCCGCTACGCCAACCGCCACGCGATCGCGTACAAATCACGCAACGTCTTTTCCCGCAACAAGAAACCCGCCCTCAGCCCACAAATTCCGATCTTCCCAGATCAGGAGTTCTGAACTTATTTCGGGACAGTTCCTTTCACCAAGTCGCACGTGGATTGGACCCTTCGCCCCACGCGTGAAGGCGTTCACGCTTCAACTCCTGCTGGCACGGCCCAATGACCTTCTCGGTAGGTGCGGTGCAGCAAGTTCGCGGCCTCGTCGTCGCCCACGATCCGCTCGTGGGCCGGATCGAACTCGAAGCCACGTCCGACGCGCGCGGCGATGTTGCCCAGATGACACAAGGTCGACGACAAGTGTCCTTCCTCAATCTCCGCGCGCAGGCGATCTTCTCCTCGAATCGCATCGACAAAATTTTGGAAATGCCCAGTCACGCGCGGCAGTTCGATCGTCACGGGAAGCGGACGATTCCGCTCGTCAAACAACTTCAAGATGCCCCGCTTGCTCAACAGCATCCATCCCTTGGTGCCGTAGAAGGCGTTGCCGTTGTCGACTCCCTCCAATCCATAACGCGACCAGAGACGCATCTCGAAAACCAACTGCCGGCGCTGGCCGGGTGTGCCATCGCCGGGATAGTCGAAACAAGCGTACTGGGTGTCGGGGAACTGCTGATCGTCATTAAACACAAACTTGCTGCCCAGGGCGGCCACGCGCGTGGGATGCGTGTGGACATCCAATCCCCAGCGCGCGATGTCGAGTTCGTGAACGCCATCGTTGCCCATGTCACCCGTGCCGAAATCGTACCACCAGTGCCATGTGTAATGATGTCGATTGCTTTGAAAGGGCACGTAGGGCGCGGGACCCAGCCACGCTTCGTAATCAAAACCGGTGGGAGGCGCGGTCGGTTGAGCGCGACCGATCTCGCCGCGTTGTTGCACATTCCAGGCTTTGGCCACCAAGACCTGTCCGATCGCGCCCTCGCGGAGCAGTTGCATCGCTTGCAGGATCACGTCGTGCGAACGACTTTGCGTGCCGTGTTGGATGTGCCGCTGCTGGCGTCGCGCGGCTTCGACCAACAAGCGGCCTTCGCGCACGTTGTGCGAGCAGGGTTTCTCGACGTAGACATGCTTGCCGGCGTTGGCCGCCAGGATCGCGGCCGGGGCGTGCCAATGGTCGGGGGTCGCGATGATCACGGCATCCACGCTCTTGTCGTCCAAAGCCACACGCAGATCGGTGATCGGCTTGGGCTGGTTGGACAGCTTTCGCACGGCGTCGGCGGCGCGAGCCGCATCGGGATCGCAGGCATAGGCGAACTCAACGCCATCCAACGTGGCGAAGTCCCGTGCCACGCCGCTGCCACGTCCGCCACATCCGATCAGTGCCAGACGGACCTGTCGATTCGCTCCCAAGGCTCGTCGCGCCGTCAGGGCACTGACGGCCGTCGCGGTGGCGACACCACAGGCCGTGGTTTTCAGAAAGCCGCGTCGATGGTCAACGGACATCGAAACCTCCCTTCGTTTCATTCCAATAGATCATCACATTATGCGTCTGCCGACCGACCGCCACGATATCCGCGCGGCCGTCGCCGTTCAGGTCGCCAACCGCCAGATCCTCGATCGCCACACTACCCGGATCCACGAGCACGCGTCGCCAAGTGGTCCCCGTCGAATCCTGGGGATCGTAGATGCGCAAACCACAACGATTCTCGTCGTCCAGGTTGTCGCGGACACCCACGATCAGTTCTTGCTCGTCGTCGCTATCGAGATTCGCGCACCAGACGGCGTGGCCCCATTTCAACTGTTTGTCCAGCACCTGCCGTTTCCAGAGCCAGACGTCGGTGCCGCGATACTCATCCGCGGGCAGGGTATAGACGACAACTTGGTCGCCATGCCACGGTTCGATGGTAGCGATGTAAGGCCGATCCGGGCTCAGCAAGCCCGCTTGAATCTCGCTCGCGCCGCGATTCGGTGAAGACTGTTGATCTCCCGACCCAATCTGGACCAGACCCCACGAACCGTCGTCGCGTCGATCCAGGGCATGGACACCGTCAAAGCTGGCGGTGAGCAGCCGCGTCTTGCCACCGTGGCGAACCGGCCAGAAATTATGCATCACGTGCAGTTTGTCGGTGATCAGTTCCGGTTTCCATGGATCGTTCACGGGGTCTTGCGGGATTTTATACGACAGCAATCGCACGCCATTCTCGGCGAAGTGCGGCGAGGTGGTATCGCGTCCCTTGAGCGGTGCGACAATCAATTCGGGGCGTCCGTCGCCGTCGATGTCGGCAAACCGCATCCGATGGGTCGTCGGTTCGTCGCCAATCGCATGATAGGTCCACGAATCCTGCGGGGTTTTTCCCGGTGAAATCCAGCCAATGGAGCCGCCCGAAGTGGTATTGCCCGGCTGCCAATCGGCACCGACGGCGAAGTCGAGCCGGCCATCGCCATCAATGTCGTGAGGCGCGAAGCAGACGTTGTCGAACTTCTGGTCGGGAGTGTCGAGCATGATGTGCTCGTTCCAGTTCGGGTTTTCCAGCCACAAGAATCGTTTGCTATCGGCGATGACGATGTCCAGTCGCCCATCGGCGTTCATATCGATCAAACGGACGGCGTATCCCACCGTCAATCGCGTGGAGAGTTCCTGCCCGCGAAAATCCAAGTCGCTAGCGGTGCCCAGGCTTGACCAGATCGCGATAATGCAGACGAACGCGACCGATTTCGGAAAATTAAACATGCGTCGGGCTCCGAGGCGGTTAAGAGGCGGACGACATTAGACACCAATGGTGGGAGGGAAACAACGGACAGACCTCTGCCAGGCCGCGGGGATGCTGGTGACCTGCGCCGTGTGCCGCGCAGGTCGGTTGCGGACCAGGGGCGGCTTGGATAACGTAACGGAAAGCCACTACCGAGATTCGTGATGTCACGGCTGACACACGCCCCAACGGAGTTATCATGAAAAAGATCCCCGCCGCTTGGCATAGCTCTCGAAGTTCGCTCGCGGTCGGCTCGCGCCGCGTTGTCGTTCCCGTGGCCGCAATGCTTCTGTTCCTGGCATCGTCATGTGCCCGAAGCGACGAACCTGCTGCGACCTTAACGCCACGTCCGACGGTGACAAGTTCCCCCGTGGCACCTGCCGCCGCAACCGCCCCTGTCGGACATCCATTGAATCGCGCCTTGGAACGGGCTCGGGAAGGGCTCGCACATATCGAGCAGAATGTCCAGGACTACACGGCAACAATCATTAAGCGAGAGCGGATCAATGGCACCTTGAGGGAACATGAATTCATGTTCGCCAAGATCCGTAATCGCAAGACGGAAAATGGCAAAGTCACAGTCCCCTTCGCGGTCTACCTCAAGTTCCTCAAACCCGACTCGATCAAGGGTCGCGAAGTGATCTGGGTGGAGGGAGCGAACGATAACAAGCTTGTCGCCCACGAAAGCGGCTTGCTCGGCTTCAAACGGTTCTACCTGCCGGCGGAGGGCATGTTGGCGATGATGGGCCAACGGTATCCCATCATGGAGATCGGCGTTCAGAACCTCATTGAACAACTAATCATACAGGGTGAACGCGACCTGCAGTATGGCGAGTGTGAGGTCAAGTTCTTTAAGGGTGCCAAGGTCGACAATTACAGTTGCACGCTGATTGAAGTGCTGCATCCCGTGCGACGCGACCACTTCACGTTCTATCGAGCGCAGATTTTTATCGACGACACTTTGGGAGTGCCCGTGCGCTATGCGGCTTGGACTTGGCCGACCGAACCGGGGGGCGAGCCGGTGCTCGAGGAAGAGTACACCTATCGCAACATTCAATTGAACGTTGGTCTGACCGACATGGACTTCGACCCCGACAATCCCGCCTACGCCTTCCCATAAGGATTAGGGACTCTGAGCCTGATCGAATCGGGTGGAGTGGAGCTGAAACGGCAATGCGCCGGTGACGGCGTGGGGCAGTCGAACCCCGCCCCCGGACGCGGAAGTTCGCGAGGGCGTGGCGGGTGCCCGCAGCCGCGATGTTCCCGGTTGTGCCGGAGTGGGAATTTGCTCGGGCGTGGGAGCCTCGTTTAACGGGCCTGGGAACGTTCCCGGTTCGTGCATCATCTCCGACCACTCGACATCTTCGGCGAAGTGCCCTTTGCCACCCTTGCCACAGCCTGTGTTACACGACCACTGTCCGGTCAATCCGGCCCACAGACGCTGCCGCAACTTGGGTTTACAGCAACGTGGTCCGACCCAGTTGCCATGATCGTCGCAGGGATCACAGGCATCGGGTGGATCGCTGAACCAAGGACCCCAATAGATCTCGCCGCAGCCCGCTCCGCACGTCAGTTGATGTCTCAGGTAGGAAGCGGGCGTGTGTCCTTCAAAGTGATTGCCGCAGCCATCCGCAGTGCAGCCATCGCCGCCGCACGTACCAAAACCATGGCAGTCACCAAATACCGGATCCCAGCCACCCACGTGGTTAGGCGCGTGGTAGGGAACTTCCAACGTCGCACATCCGCCGAGCGTGCTGGCCGAAATCAACAAAGCCATGGTGACTGCCAAACGATTCATCGCGTGTTCCTTCTCGTCAATTGAAGCGACGCCCGCCGTCCGGCTCGTGACCGACAGACGTACTGCCTTGCTAACGATTTCATCCGAGACGTGTACGTTATCGTCCTCAAAGTCCACGGAATCGAGAAAATCGTTACAATCCGATAAGTTTGCCAGGGTTATCTCGATGGTACTGACAGTCGCATGCTAGCGTGGCGTGACGTTGCGTTCGAACGCGAGCATTGTTACAGTCCCTGCCCGGCGCGTTGCAG
>JBGTHH010000008.1:0-5327 GCA_041746275.1 Pirellulaceae bacterium
ACTGGATGTTGTCGCGCTTGGAGCTGATCAGCCGATTCCGGCTGATTTGGAAGTTCAGATTGCCTTCATTGACTTTTACCTGGATGATCAAGTTCCTGCGGAGATTGATGGTTCGCAGACTGAAGACGATCCGTCCGAGAAAGCGCGAAAAAAGGCTCGCACAGTCTACGATCAGTCGAGAGCATTTGTTGTCCTGATGTCCAGCCGAGAGGAGGTCAGTCAGGAAGAAGTAGCGTTTCGGAGAAAGGCACGCCTGCTCCGGGGCTACTTTCAATTTCAACCTAAGACCACCTTGTCCGATGACCAATTGCTTCACGAATGCCTGGCTGCGATTCCCCTTACAGCCGATTTTCGTCATACCTTGCACGATTTTATTGACTGCTTGGACACGCAGTCACACGCCATTGCGGAAGCGTTCGTTGACGAAGTACGCGATCTCGGCCTGGAGGATTATGCCCAACTGCGTCAGTTGAGCCTGAACAAAGACGGCCATCTATTCGGTGACTACATGATCCGATTGTTTGGGCACTTCATGACATCCCTTGTTTTGGAAGATCCGGAATTAAGCTCATTTGTGGCTGCACTTGACCAGACCTCGTTCAAGTCCTTGCTACCGATACGTGCAGAACCGTCTGCAACTCTTGGCAGAATCTATCTCGCATCGCTTACCGAAAAGCGGCGTCATGCCATCACCATCGAGCCAGCGCCAGCGGTATCGGCCGATGCGGCCCCAGGGGATGGAGCACACAAAGCATCGCCCGCTTCGCTTCCAGACCTGCTCCCGATAGAACTGGGAGATCTTTTTGTCAAGGACGCGTTCAACCCAATCTACGCCGTAATGAATCCCGCCTGCGACCTAGCACTCGGCTCCGACCGTTCGCGCCAGCCGGAAGATTCCGTCCTTCTGATCCCGGGTACACTTCGGCAACTGTTCGAGTCATATGAAGGCACTCGCCCACCGACGATGTTTACGCCGATTTACGAAATGAATGGCTCTGTATACCGGATCGATTGGGACTACAGACGACTTTGGACAGTCGCTCACAAGGAGATTCCCGAAAAGCTTCTGTCACTTGGGTATCGATGTGAAAGACGGTTGCAACTGGGACCCGCTCTTGAGCTACAACAACACTTTTCATCGTCAATCAGTCGGGTTGGCTTACCAGTCCCTCCACCGATCCGCCGATCGCATGATGCCACGCTTCACTGTCGGGGTATCCAGGGCCAATGGGAAGTGATCGGCACTCCGCTGAAGGCAGCAGTTGTGGCCTTGCACATGCGAGATAAGGACGAGTTTATCATTACCAAGAATGCAACGAAGCCGGCATTGGATGCCATTAGCGCGCACATCAAGTTCCTGAAAGCTGCAAACACCGGCTTCCCCTGGCAAGGCGGAGGAAGCCGAGCACAGTATGCGCGTCAATTAGAGAAATCGTTTGCGAAGTGGTCGGCGCACTTTCCGTTCCATCACGCCACTGGAAGCCTGCCAGGTGGTCGGGATAAGGAGAGATCGTGGAACAAGAAGACCATCGAGATCAAAGATCGTTTGGGTTTTGCAAGGAATGTATCCGTGCTCACCGAAACGCTTCAAAATGTAGACAGCGTGTTTGTGGTGGATCTCTCCTCGTTGCTGCCAGACCAGCCAGCCGGCGCGGAGGAATTGCCACGAGAAATGGAGGAAACCTGATGACTCAGCCCATTCGTCACATCCTGAGCCTGTCGGGCGGCAAGGACAGCGCCGCACTTGCGATCTACATGCGTGATCGCGTTCCTGACATGGAGTACATTTTTCACGACACGTTCAAGGAACTCGACGAGACGTACGAGTACCTCGACCGCCTGGAGGCGATCCTTGGCAAGCCGGTTATGAAGAGCAATCCCGACAAGGGCTTTGATCACTGGCTCAAGGTCTATCGCGGCATGATCCCATCGAATATGCGGCGCTGGTGTACCAAGAACCTCAAGCTCAAACCGTTCGAGCAGTGGATTGGTGACGATCCGGTCGTCAACTACATCGCCCTGCGGGCCGACGAAAGCCGGTCGGGCTACATCAGCGCAAAGCCGAACATCAAAACCGTGTTTCCTTTTCGCGAGGATGGTATCGTCTACGACGACGTGATCCGCATCCTCGAAGAGTCCGGTTTGGGGATGCCCAAGTACACGGAGTGGGGACGAACACGCTCGGGTTGCTACTTCTGTTTCTATCAGCAGAAGATCGAATGGGTGCGGCTCAAGCAGACTTATCCCGATCTGTTCGAGCAAGCCAAGGCTTACGAGTACGCTCAGCAGCAGTACAACGCGGAAGGCAAGGCATTCTACTGGTGCGGCGACGAGCCATTGGAGAACCTCGAAAAGCCAGAGCGGATGGCTGAAATCGAACGTCAGTGGCAAGAGAAGAAGAGCAAGAAACGGAAGTCGCCAAAGCTCGTGCAAATACTAACCGATGTCGAATTTGATGACGATCCGGGGCGTGAAGAGGGCTGTCTCATTTGCCAGTTGTAGCTGTCGTTGTTGCTAGGCATTCGCGCGATACTGATTCACGGCGTCGATAATCGACTTGGCGGCGGACTCGATTTCGTCCAACGTGTTATCTTTGCCGAAACCAAAGCGCAGGGAACACTCCGTTGTTTTGGGAGTAATCGGGAGTGCGTTCAGGACATGACTTGGTGCGAAATCGGCGACGTGACAGGCTGATCCCGTGCTGGCGACTAAACCCGGCAACATGGTTAGCAGTCCGTCGTTATCAGTGCCATGAAACGCGATGTTGCTGATGTGTGGCAACCGATGGTCTCGATTTCCATTGACGGAGACGTTCTGCAACACGTCGAACAGCGTCGACTCGAAGCGTTCTCTGAGCCGTTGCGTGTGGTGTTCCCACACGCTCATGTTTTGAACTGCCAGGGAGCAGGCCGCCCCCATTCCCACGATGCACGGAACATTCAGCGTGCCGGCTCTGAGTCCTTTCTCTTGGCCGCCGCCAAAGACTCGCGGGGTGATTGGTTGCCTTTTGCTCAAGTCGCGAACAAACAACGCACCCGCTCCCTTCGGCCCGTAGAACTTGTGGGCCGAGAACGTCAGCATGGTAACCGCCACTTGGTCGACATCGATCGGAACTTTGCCAACCGCCTGAGCGGCGTCGCAGTGCAAGGCGATGCCGCGCGCGGCACAGACCTCGGCAATGATCTGGACAGGTTGAATCGTGCCGATTTCGTTGTTGCCCCACATGATCGACACCAGCGAGGTCGCCTCGCGGATGGCATGTTTGAGTTGGTCGACACTGATCTGCCCAACTTCGTCCACCGGGAGGTAGGTGACCTCCCAACCGTTCGCTTCCAGATGTCGACAGGGCTCCAGAACCGCCGAGTGTTCCGTGGCCTGCGTGATGATGTGCCGCTTTCCCGGCAGCACGCTAGACTCTGTGCCGAGAATCGCCAAGTTATTCGACTCGGTCGCGCCGCTGGTCCAAATCAGTTCATTCGCCTGACAGTTAATCAACGCCGCCGCGGATTCACGAGCTTCGCGAATGGCTCTTTGGACGACTCCGCCCATGAGTTCGTGTGGCGTGCCGGGATTTCCAAACGATTCGCGCAGGAACGGCAACATCGCATCCAGTACAACTGGATCGATCGGCGTGGTGGAGCAATGGTCGAGGTAGATTGGGCGCAACGAAAGTTACCTGGAAGTAATGACGCATCGACAAGGATGACAGATGCCCCCGGGCTTGACGAGAGCACCATCCAAAGAAGGCCGGAGTCCACTGGTCTTTTACTACCTCATAATGGTCGCCAGGTGAAACCCATTTAATAACGTAATCGCTTATTGTGCCCGGGGGAGCAGGATGGGTGTTCCCTGAGGCCACATTCTCCTGCGAAAAGTACGCCGAGGAATACCAGCGAGAGAACCGACCGAGCTCTAAGTGACGGCAAAGTAGGCTCCGGCAAGTAGGAATATCACGCCGATCGAGATGATGCATCTCAGTGCCATATCCGATGGCTTCGCCCCGCGAACGACGTGAATCGCGATAAGGCCGGCGACAACTGCTCCCAGGTTTTGATTGCAGTAGTCAACTTCGTCGAACTTTGCGAGTCGGAAAACGGTCGCTTCACTTACCGTACCGGCAACGATACATAGAAGTGTAGTTGGAACGACAACCAATGGTGCCATTCGCTCGAATGCTGTCGCAGGGAGAGCTGCCAAGACGATTGCAATTGCACTTAATGTGCCGCCATAACCGGCAGCATAATGACCGAGGTAGTCGCGACGGTGGCCAAGTAGCCCGTAGAAGAGCAGCGAGACGAAAAGTGCCGGCAGAATGCTCAGGGCGAGCACGTGTTTCGGCGCTGACATCGGATTGGTTGTCAATTGTGAGCCTCGTCGATGAAAGCCACCGATCAAGTCCGGCGACACGTGATAATACCACCCGATTTCACCTTCTCGGTACATGCGATGGTTCAACTCTCACGGCTGGGCGAACGAGTCCGGTGCCAGTTTCTCGAGACCGATCGCTATGCCAGCCAAGCACGGGACTTACTCCGATCCACTGCTTCCTACGCGAGCTTTGACCTTCGTTGAACCGGCGGATGCGGACCCAAATGTCCAGCGGTGTGGGGAGGAAGGTCAGCAATTTCCGTCCTTACCTGATTACGCGACGTTGCTGACTAAGTCGTGGCAACTTTGCTTGCTTTCGCATTCGAAGTAACTCTGACAACAGTCGATCACCTGAAAGATGCTTCTGAGTTTTGGCGTTAAACTGTTCTACGAGTTGTCGCAAGAAACGTGGCGATTGGCCCAACTGATCTGCCGGCACGTTAACGTCACGGTAGGTCTCCGCGAGCACCGTGCGTTCGTCGTCGGAAATTGGTTCTAGATTGTGCCGTATTTGACCCAATACCTCATCGACCCGATTGAGTGGATACGCTCGGTAGCTTTGCAATGCCTCTGGAAGGCGCATCGATGCTGGACCATTCAGAAGCACAAAGATCGGCTTATTCCATGCCGCAGCCGCGCCCAATTCAACCATGCCCATCGCGTCCGGGGATGACTCAGGTGACACGATGACGATAAATGCGTGACATTCCGCGAGCGCATCCCAAATAGCCTGACTGACTGGTTCACCTACTTGAATACTTGCATCGTAAAATGGCTCAAGGCCTTCAGCCTGCAAACGATTGGCAATATCAGCCGCAAAGTCTTTATCTCGCGAACTATGCGAAAGGAACACGTCGTATGTTGGAGTTGCTGTAGCCATTACTTGTTCACCCGGCGTGCCAGTTCAGCGAGATAATTGTTAAAGTCGTTGATGTCAAACGCCTTCTTTCCGTCGATTA
>JBGTHH010000009.1:0-2649 GCA_041746275.1 Pirellulaceae bacterium
GCGCGGGCACCTGCAATAGCGATTTGAAAAACACGTACGGTACCGTCAACGTGGACCACCAGGGCGAGAAAGTGGCCACCGGCATGCAGTTCGTGGGCTGCATCATGGGCGATTACTCCAAGACCGCGATCAATACCAGCATCTTCACGGGCAAGACCATTGGGGCTTGTAGTATGCTGTACGGCTTCGTGACGACGAACGTGCCAAGCTTTGTCAACTACGCGCGGTTGTTTGGCCAGGTCACCGAGTTGCCTCCCGAAGTGATGATCGCCACACAGCAGCGCATGTTTCGTCGTCGCCAAGTGGAACAACGCCCTTGTGATGTGCAACTGCTTCACGATATGTACGAACTGAGCCGCGAGGAACGAGAAGTCGTCGGCGAGCCTCTCGCTCTATGATGCCCGCGCGGCGTGCGGCCCTTGTGCGTGATCCGCTCGGCCTGATAACGTCGCTCACCCGATCTACCCCTTAATCACGAATGGTTACAGGACCCCATGACACTGACGTCGCATTTTGGCCAAGGAAAACTGGCCCTTTCTTTTGAGCTGTTTCCGCCGAAGACCGAGGCTGGCGAAGAGACGATGTTTCGCCACGTGGAACGACTCTTAGAGTTTCGCCCCGATTTTTTCACGTGTACCTACGGCGCGGGCGGCTCGACGCGCGAGAAGACCTTGGCGATCGTCGAACAGGTTAAGCGTAAGCACCATCTGCCCGTGGCGTCGCATCTCACGTGTGTCGGTGCCACCGTCGACCAATTACGCGCGTACTTGAGCGAGGCCAAGACACGAGGCGTCGATTACATCGTGGCGCTGCGGGGCGATCCGCCGCGAGGCGAAACGAGCTTCCAAGCCGTCGCGGGAGGGCTGCGTTATGCCAACGAGTTGGTGGCCCTGGTGCGTTCTGAGTTTCCCGAGTTTGGCATCGCCGTCGCGGGATACCCGGAAACGCATCAAGAGGCTCCCAGCCCCGCCGTCGACCTGGAGAATCTTAAGCGGAAGGTTGACGCCGGTGCCGATATCGTGGTGACTCAACTCTTTTACGACAACGAGGACTTCTTCCGCTTCCGCGATCGTTACGTGGCGGCGGGAATTCGCGTCCCCTTGATTCCCGGCATTCTGCCCGTGACCAGCTTGGCACAAATCCAGCGGATCACGTCGATGTGTGCCGCACGACTGCCCGCCGCATTTGTCGCCGAGCTAGGACAGCGCGACGACGAATTGTGGCAATTTCAAATCGGCGTGCAGAATGCCATTCAGCAAGTGCGAGAGTTGATCGCCGCCGGAATTCCCGGCCTTCACTTCTATGTGCTGAACAAATCGGAGGCGACGGCGGCAGTGTTGCGAGCCATTCAGGGTGAAGACACGCTTTAGAGTGCCTTTCCGAAAAGGGGTCTGATCCTGTGGAGGCAATTCGATTTCATTGGGTATTTGGCCTCGCCGGAGAGGGTCTGGACAGGCTCCTTAGCTCGCGGGTGCGGTCAGCCGCGATACGCGAATGTGACGATCGTAGTGTCCCGTGACCACGTGCAGGCCGTCACTGGAGAGATTGAGATCCCGAGCGTTGTTGGGCAGCTTCAGTTGGTGAAACTCCTCCTTCGCGTCCGGCTTCCAAAAGAGCAGGAATCCGCCTCCGCCACCGCCCGACACGCCAATCACGAAGTCCTCGGGATGGAACGCGACTCCCCAAGCGGCTCCATTCATCTTGGCCTTGGGTTCGTGCTGCATCACTAACTCACCCGATGCCCAGTCGTACACCACAATCGCCGCGTGGCCGATGCCGGCGAAGGCGTTCGTTACATTGGTGATGCCGGCTCCCGCCAGACGAGTTCCGGAAGCGTTAAATGTCAGGCCGCGATAGCCGCCAATGTCCGCAAGAAAAGAGTTGTCGTACTTGTGCAGTGCCTCTGCCGTGATCTTGCGAACTTGCTCTCCCGTCTCGACGTTCCAGTGGATCAGATTCGCCTTCAGATCGCCCGATACAACACTTTGACCATCCGGATGAAACACCACGTTATAGACATGCGACTCATGACCGAGGAACTCCCGCACGAGCGTGCCATCGGCAAAGTTCCATAACTTGACCTTGTGATCATTGCCGGCGGTCGCGACGAGTTCGCCGTTGGGGCTGACCGCGATGGCGCGGACCCAACCGTCATGGGCCGCGACTTCCCGCAGCGGCTCGGGAGTTTCCGCGATCGCCGACCACCACACCAGCCGACCATCGTAGCCCGCCGTCAGCACGCTCTCGCCTTGCGGGTGACAGGCGATGCCCCGCACCCACGCCTCGTGGTCCAAAGCTACCTTCGCCTCGCCCATCCAATCCCACCGCCACACCTTGTAGTCTTGTGCGCCAAAGAAAACGTACTTGCCGGTCGGATCGAAGCGACACGAGATAATCGGGCTGTCGTGCTTCAATTCCTTCACAACGTGAGTCTTCGTCACATCCAACGATGACATACTTGGCCTCTTGCGGTCGACGGATCGAAAGTCATTGATCTGAATAGTGTAACGCCCGGGGGCCAGGAACGCACTATCCAAGCGGAGACTCTTCGAGTTGCTGAAGCCATGCGTTCAAGGAAGCCGTCGAACCAGTGGCGTTTCAATCGCCAATACTCTGGCTCCCCTTGCTACAATAGCGGTAAGGATTTCG
>JBGTHH010000010.1:0-4802 GCA_041746275.1 Pirellulaceae bacterium
ATGATCAACATCTTCGGTCGCTCGACGCCCGTGGAATTGGAACATTGGCAAATTGAGTCGGTTTAGTGAACTGACTTTTAGACTGGATATTCGCAATGGCTAAGCAGCTCGTTGGACAAGCAAAGTTTCAAGTACCCGGGGGGCAGGCAACGCCCGCTCCTCCCGTGGGTACGTCGTTAGGTAAGTTCGGTATCAATCTCGGTCAGTTCGTGCAGCAGTTCAATGACCGCACGCGGGAGTATAACGGAACTCCCATTCCGGTGGTCGTCAGCGTGTTCAACGATCGATCGTTTGAGTTTGTGACGAAGAGCCCGCCCGCTGCGGCGTTACTGAAGCAGGCCGCCGGAATCGCCAAGGGATCGGGTGTGCCGAACCGCGATAAGGTCGGCAAGGTATCGCGGGCTCAGTTGGAAGATATTTGCCAGAAAAAAGTAGCTGATCTCAACGCTCGTGACATGGACCACGCACGGCGGATGATTGAAGGTACGGCGCGTAGCATGGGTCTTGAGATCGAGGGATAGGGATAACAATGCCAAAACAATCGAAGCGGTTTCGCAAGTTGACCGAGAAGCATAAGGTCGAAACGCCCCTGGCATTGGCCAAGGCGATCGAGGTCTTGAAGGACTTCGGAACGACGAAGTTTGACCAGACGGTCGAGATTCACATGCGTCTGGGGATTGACCCCAAGCAAGCCGATCAGATCGTGCGTGGCTCGGTGGTTCTGCCACACGGAATCGGACGCACCCAGCGGGTGATCGTGTTCGCCAAAGGCGACTTGGCGGCTGCTGCGGTCGCGGCGGGTGCCGATGTCGTGGGCCAGGAAGACTTGGCCACACGGCTCAAGGATGGGTGGCTAGACTTCGACGTATGCATTGCCGCACCGGACATGATGGGTCTTGTCGGGCCTTTGGGACGTGTGCTTGGTCCGCGAGGATTGATGCCTTCTCCCCGAGCCGGCACGGTGACTCCCGATGTCGGGCGCGTTGTTAAGGAATACAAAGCCGGTAAGGTCGAGTTTCGAAATGATGCGGGTGGAAATGTGCATGGTGTGGTTGGCAAGCTCAGCTTCAGCAACGATAAGTTGATGGAGAATGTTCAATCGTTTATCGATTATGTGTTGGGGCTGAAGCCGATCGCGGTCAAAGGCCACTATGTACGCAGCATCTCGATCTGCGCCACAATGAGTCCCGGCGTTCCCGTGGCTGCCTAGGCCCGGACGACAAGGTTACTTCCCATTTATTGTTCAGCGTGGAAACATGAGTAAATTCGTTAAGGATCTAGTGGTTCAGGACCTGAAGCGTCGTCTAGCTGGAGTGGATGACGCGGTGTTGGTCAATGTCGTGGGTATGGAGGCCAATGACACGGTGAATTTGCGGAAGCGTTTTCGCTCCAAAGGCATTGGCCTGATGGTGGTGAAGAACAGCTTGGCGCGACGCGCCACCGAGGGAACGCCACTGCATGCGGCGTTCGAGGGTGGTGAAGGTTCGTTAGCCGTCGTCTGGGGATGCGAGGACTTTGTTTCCCTGGTGAAGGAAGTCACGGAAGTTGACAAGAGTGGTGAGTTCGCCAAGTTCGAGCCTCGTGGCGGGGTGATGGATGGCGAACATCTCACTTCCGATAAGGTCAAGGAGATTAGTAAGTGGCCGAATCGTCTGGAGCAGCTTAGTTTGCTGATGGGGCAGATTTTGGCACCGGGTGCCAATTTGGTTTCGCAGTTGACTTCGCCCGGCGGAGCTTTGGCCAGTCAGATTAAGCAGAAGTCCGAGGAAGAATCGGTTTCGTAGGGAATGGCCTCAGCGTGGAACTGAGGCGAAAACATACAGTTCATCAAGGTGTGAAGTGACTCGCCGCTAGTCGGCGACCAAGGTAACGGGAAAGGAACTTAGTAGAAATGTCCGAAAGCGCAACGATTGAAATCTCGGCGGAACTCAAGGAAATCGGTGACAAGATCGCCGGTCTGACGCTCAAGCAGGCTAAGGAGCTGAGCGACTACATCAAGGACGAGTACGGTATTGAGCCAGCTTCGGGCGGTGGCGCGGTGATGATCGCGGCACCGACGGATGGTGGTGGCGCGGCAGCGGCCGAGCCCACGGAGTTTGATGTCATCATGACCGGCTTCGGCGACAAGAAGTTGGATGTGGTGAAGGTGGTGAAGAACATCACGGGTGCGACCCTGATGGATGCCAAGAAGTTGGTCGAGAGCGCCCCAGCGACCATCAAAGAGAAGGCCTCCAAAGAAGATGCTGAGAAGATCAAGGCCGAGCTGGAAAAAGCTGGTGCCTCTGTCGAACTCAAGGCTTAAGGCTTAACGATTCTTACACAACAGCGATCCCGGTTCGCAATACGCGGGCCGGGACGCTCGTGGGAGACGTTTGTTGATCCGTCCCGTGCGGCTTCCGACCCGCAGTGTTTTGGCGTTCGTGTGTCCCCAGGGAGCGGTGCGCGCCAATCGAAATGCGCTGCTTGAGTCGTCTTGACGCTGACGCGTACCGGCACGGCCCGTTTTGGTTCCGAGCTTGACCATTTTCTTTGTTGCGGAGAGAGAACGCTTATGGCTACTTCAGCGGAACGACGCTTGAATCCATCCCAGGTTCGTCGTTTTGGAAGCGGACGCGAATCGTTTGTCGCGCCAGATTTAACAGAAATCCAGACGGCCAGCTATGCCGCCTTTCTGCAAGAACAACTCGCTCCCGAAAAGCGCAAGGATCAGGGCTTGGAGGGCGTTCTACGCGAGATCTTTCCGGTCGAGAGCTATGACAAACAGATCACGCTGGAGTATTTGAAGTACGAACTAGGCAAGCCGCGCTACACGCCGGAAGAGTGCCGCCAGTTGCGTTTGACCTATGGCAAGCCGTTCCGCGTATGGCTGCGATTGAACAAGGATCAACCGGTCGAAGAGGAAGTCTACCTGGGCGACATTCCGATCATGCTGGGCGGCGGCGAGTTCATCATCAACGGAGCCGAGCGGGTCGTGGTCAGTCAGTTGCACCGCAGTCCCGGTGTCGACTTTGTTCTGGAACAGGAAGGAACCTCCGATCGCCGTCTGCCAAGTTGCCGCATCATCCCGGAACGAGGAAGCTGGATCGAGCTGAACGTTACTAAGAAGGACGCCCTGTCGGTCAGGATCGACCAGAGCGGCAAGTTCTCCGCCGTGACCTTGTTGCGGGCGATGGATCCCAAGTACAGCTCGGATGCGGATATCCTGCGGGCCTTTTATGAGACGACGCAAGAGAAGATTGTCGATGGCCGGAGCGTCACGAAGATCGATGGCAAGATCGCGGTCGACGATATCGTCTATCCGGCCGAAAGCGAGCGAGCTGGAGAAATCATTGTCGAAGCCGGCCAGAAGATCACGAAGAACACCGCCGAGCTAATTTGCACGGCCGGCGTGACGAAGGTCGAGGTGATGACGCCGCCATCGTCCACCTTGATCGTCAATAGTTTAGCCGATGATGTGACGTCGAGTCACGAGGAAGCTCTGCTGCGGATCTACCAGCGTTTGCGTCCGGGCAATCCACCCCAGTTGGAAAAGGCACGCACGCTGTTTCAGGAGAAGTTCTACGACGTGAATCGTTATCGTCTCGGTCGCGTGGGACGATTCCGGATCAATCGCAAGCTGGAATTGAGCGTCTCGGAGAAAGAGATGACCTTGCGCCCAGCGGACCTGATTTCGGCGATCAATTATCTGCTCAGCCTGTTCGTTTCGGGTGGGGCGCAGATTGACGATATCGACCACCTCGGCAATCGACGATTACGCACGATCGATGAGTTGGCGAGCGACGAGTTGCGCAAGGGATTCCTCAAGCTACGGCGTACGGTACAGGAGCGGATGAGCCTCAAGGATCAAGAGGACATGACGCCGCGCAGCTTGGTTAATCCCAAGAGCGTGTCGGCGGCGATCGAGTACTTCTTTGGTCGTGGCGAGCTCTCGCAGGTCGTGGACCAAACGAATCCTTTGTCGCAGCTTACACACGAGCGACGCTTGTCGGCTTTGGGACCTGGCGGTTTGAATCGGAAGCGAGCCGGTTTTGAGGTGCGTGACGTGCACATCTCGCACTATGGACGAATCTGCCCGATCGAGACTCCCGAAGGTACGAACATCGGTCTGATTTCCAGTCTGGCGATTTATGCCGGCGTGGATGAATACGGCTTCTTGGTCACGCCCTACCGCAAGGTCAAGAAGGGCAAGTTGACCGATGAAGTGGTGTGGTTGCGGGCCGATGAGGAGTCCAACGCCTACGTGGCACCAGCGGATACCCAGGTCCAAGATGGCAAGTTGGTGGGCGGAGCCAATCTGATCGCCCGCCATCGCGCGGACTTCCAAATCGTCTTACCGGAACAGGTCGAATACATTGATGTGGCTCCCAGCCAGATGGTCGGCGTGTCGGCGGGATTGATTCCGTTTTTGGAACACGACGATGCGAACCGAGCCTTGATGGGTTCCAACATGCAGCGTCAAGCGGTGCCGTTGTTGATCACCGAGCCCCCGATTGTCGCCACCGGCATGGAGCGGGAAGTGGCCCAGAACTCCAGCATGGTGGTTCGGGCCGAGCGTGGAGGCAAGGTCACGTACTGCGACGCGAGTCGGATCGAAGTCGGGACTGACGTCTATCCGTTAAAGAAATTTGTCGGACTGAACGAGCGTACCTGCTGTAATCAAAAGCCCATCGTCAAACTGGGCGATAAGGTCGAGAAGGGCCAGGTGCTGGCCGACGGTGCCGCGACGTTCCAAGGTGAATTGGCATTGGGCCGCAATGTGCTCGTCGGCTTCATGTCGTTCGACGGTTATAACTATGAAGACG
>JBGTHH010000011.1:0-9176 GCA_041746275.1 Pirellulaceae bacterium
TGGCAAGCATCGCCGCAACCTTTGCCATCACCCTTCTGATGGGCACCGTGGCCACCGAACAGCCCGCCCTTTTGGCAGGCACCGTTGCCACAGCCCTTGCCATCCTTTTGGCAAGCGCCGTCTTTGCAGCCATCCTTTTGAACGGCATCACAGCCGCACTTTCCACCCTTTTGCGAAGGACCCACTCCCAGCATACGGTCGAGTAATTCAAACCCGTAGCTGTGGGTACACAGGGTAACGCCCAGGACCATTGTCCCTAGTAGTACATTCCACTTCATCGAGCCATGTCTCCTATACGATGGAACCATCGAGCTGCCGCGACTCCCTACCAGCTTCTTATATTGGCGGGGCAATGACCGTCGGTAATTTGCGGGTCTACCGAAAGCAAGCGATCCGTCGCTCAACCCTCCTTGTGAGAAAATCGAGTCAGGAACTTCAATTCCTGTCCAGCTGGTTGCAAGCACGGACTACTCGCAAGCGGAAATCACGTCAGAACCGGTCGAGCCAATCCTTGACCCGAGAATCCGTTCCGGTTGGCCTGAGCAGAGTGGAAAGGCACGTGGCCCAAGCACTCCGCTTCAAGCGTCACATTCCGTATCGGCCTGCCCTGTAAATCGCCTTGAGGCATCGCAAGTAATTTTGAGCAAGTGGTTTACAACTACTGTTGGGTGGACATTGACGGCCTCATAAACTGCACCACGTGTGACGATTACACCGGGTGATTAGAGGCGTTTTGTGACCGTATCGTTCACCCAAGCCTTACAACCGGTACGTTTCCACGACACCTCAATTTTGCCTCTCCACAAGACCAGATGCGGCGTCCTTTCAGCGAAACAGCAGACTGGCGCGGGGCTGCTTGTGGTCTGGCGCGGATTCGTCTGCTAGAATGATCCCAACCCGCAAGGTTCACCCCACCCAGCAACTCACGCCTACGTGAATTTGAACCATGACCGTGCCCACCAGCCTGCGAGGCTACGAACTGGTCGACTTCGCTGATATGCCGAGCGTTCTTTGTCCTTGCGGATCCGCCAAACGGGCCTTCACCGACATCGAGGATTTTCCTGGCACGATCCACGTTACGGAAATTTCCACGGAGGCGCGCTTGCATTACCACCAGCGTCTCACAGAGACTTATTACTTCTTAGAGTGCGAGCCGGGATCACGGATGCAGTTGAACGACGAGTTGGTTGATGTCCACGCGGGGATGTGTGTGCTGATTCGGCCGGGTACTCGTCATCGTGCCGTCGGCCGCATGCGCGTGCTGATCGTGGCTTTGCCCAAGTTCGATCCCAATGACGAATGGTTTGACTAATCTTCAAACTCGCTCGATGTTTCTTCACTTGACTGTGAAATACAACCCATGAGCCCCTCCTAACGGTGACCACCTATGCTGAGCACAATTCGTTTGAATCGCCTTTGCCCCGTTTTTTTACTCGCGATTGGCTTCACGCTGTCCGGTCTGCATGGAGCCGAGTTGGATCCACTGGATTGGACTTACTGGCGAGGTCCCGAGTCGAATGGGATTTCTCGCGAGACGGGGTTGGTCGACACGATTGATCTCAGCGAAAAAAGCCAGACCCTCGAGTGGAAACGCGACGATCTGGGTGGCCGCAGCACGCCCGTCGTGATGAACGGTCGTCTCTATACGATTGTGCGCAGTGAAGCGGATACGCCTCGCGACGCGGAAAAGGTGGTCTGTGTGGATACCCAGACTGGCGAGACGATTTGGGAGAACCGCTTCAACGTCTGGCTGTCGGATGTCCCCGCGGAGCGCGTGGGCTGGTCATCGGTTATCGCCGATCCGGAGACCGGTTACGTCTACGCCCTCGGTGTCTGTGGCTTCTTTCAATGCTTGGACGGCGCGACGGGGAAGCAGATTTGGGCGAATCCATTGCATGAGCAGTTCGGTTTGCTCAGCACGTATGGCGGCCGGACGAATTTTCCGGTCCTCTGCGATGATCTGGTCATCATCAGCGGAGTCGTCATCGGTTGGGGCGATATGGCTCGACCGGCTCATCGTTTCATTGGCTTTGACAAGAAGACCGGCGAGGTGGTCTGGTTCACGGGGACCAAGTTGCTTCCTGAGGACACCACTTACAGTTCGCCCATCGTCACGGTATTGAATGGTCAGAAGGCCATGGTCTTTGGTTCGGGTGATGGCAAAGTCTGGGCTTTCCAGCCTCGCACGGGACAATCGATCTGGAGCTTTGACCTGTCGCTGCGCGGTTTGAATGTGGCCCCGCTGATTGTGGGCGATACGGTCTTTATGTCACAAAGCGAAGAGAATCTGGGCTCGACGACGATGGGTTCGGTGGTCTCGATCAATGGTGCCAGCCAAGGTGACATTACTAAGTCGGGCGAGTTGTGGCGCGTCGAGGAACTGATGGTCGGCAGGAGCACGCCGCTGTTGATCGACGATCAACTTTTTTGTCTCGACGACCGAGCCAAACTCCATGTCTTGGAAGCCAAGACGGGACGCACCATCGGACGGCCAATCTCCCTCGGTGGCACCTCCTTGCGCGCGTGTCCATTGTATGCTGACGGCAAGATTTACGCGTTTTCGACCAGTGCTTGGGCGATCCTACAGCCCGACCCTGACAAGGGTGCGACGGTGCTCAAGCGGGGCCGTTTTCCCAATGGCGAAGAGGTCAACGCGTCTCCCATTGTGTCGCATGGCCGCTTGTTTTTGCAAACCAGCTCCGCCTTGTACAGCCTGCGAGACTCCAGCAAAGAGCCAGGTGCCACACCGCTGCCACCGGCACCCGTCGAGACGGACGCCAGCGAGGATACCGAGCCGGCGCATCTGCAAGTGGTTCCCTGCGAACTGTTGATGAAGCCGGGAGCGGAGCAGCAATTCCGAGTGCGGCTGTTCAATTCGCGCGGACAATTCCTGAAGGAGACGGAGGCCGCCTTTACTTTGAATGGTCCGGGAACGATCACCCCCGAGGGACTTTTCCAGTCCGCTGCCGATGCGCAGCATCATGCCACCATTGTTTCCGTGCAAGTGGGTGAACTTCGTGGCCGAGCCCGTGTACGCGTCGTGCCGGATTTGCCCTGGAGCTTCGACTTTGAAGGACTCACCGATTTGCCCGTCACCTGGGTCGGGGCTCGCTATCGCCATGTCTTGCGCAAACAAGATGACAACACGATCGCGGTGAAGATCACGACGATTCCCAAAGGCACACGCAGTCGTGCTTGGTTCGGTCCTTCGGACCTGCACGATTACACGATCCAAGCGGAAGTGCTCGGTGTGCTCTCGGAAGAAAAGATGCCGGACATAGGGCTAGTGGCCCAAGGTTACACGCTGGATTTGCAGGGTGCCAGCCAAAAGCTGCAGATCCGCAGTTGGGATGCTCAACTGCGTATGGCCCGCACGATTGATTTCCCGTGGAAGTCCAATACGTGGTATGTGATGAAGCTGCAAGCCGCCAATGAAGACGGTAAGGCGGTCCTTCGCGGTAAGGTCTGGCCGCGCGGCGAGGAGGAACCCGCCGAGTGGTCCATCACGGCCACCGACGAGGTGCCCAATGTCACGGGTAGCCCCGGTTTATACGGTAGTGCCAAGGATTCCGAAATCCATCTCGATAACATCACGGTTGCCGCGAACTGACATTGATGCACTTCGTGTTGGTGTCGTTGACGAACTGGACACGGGCAGCCGCTTAATTACACGGCCTTAGGGCTTACTCAAGGTATGGAGAGAAAACCAACGATGAAGACGACTCAGACAACTTGTGCCTTGGCGCTTTCGCTTGTGGCAGGCGTCGTGGCCACCTCCCTTTTGTCGGGCTGCCAGAAACCCGTAGCGCGCCCGGGTACTTCGGCTTCGGCTGGTTCAAACACCACGGCGACCGATGAGCCGGATATCTCGATACCCGATATCACGGCAGGAGAACCGATGGCTGAGGCACCCGCCGAACCGTCGACGGAGCCAGCCCAGCCTGAACCGGCTCCACCCCAACCTGAGCCACCCCAACCGGAACCAGTCAAGCCCGAAACTCCGGAACCCGCGCCGGCTAAACCTGAGACGCCACAACCGGAACCGGCCAAACCGGAACCAGCCAAACCGGAACCAGCCAAACCGGAGCCTCCTGCTCCTGAACCGACCGAGCCCGCCGCCGGAGATGTCTCGAAGAAGGTCGAGTCTGCGCCGGGCGACAAGAACGCGAATCCTCGGATCGTGGCTGGCGATTGGTCGCAGTGGGGTGGCACCAGCTTTCGCAACAATACGCCGGTTGGGAAAAACATTCCCATCGAGTGGGCTGTGGGCGAGTTTGATCGCAAGACGGGAGCGTGGCTAAGTGACACCGCCAAGAACATCAAATGGGTAGCCAACGTGGGCAGTCAAACCTATGGCAATCCCGTCGTGGCGGGTGGTCGCGTGTACGTCGGCACGAATAACGGTGCGGGTTGGCTCAAGCGTTATCCGGCTCACGAGGACTTAGGATGCCTGTTGTGCTTCAGCGAGGAGGATGGACGTTTCCTGTGGCAGGATTCCAGCGAAAAACTCCCCACGGGCCGCGTGCATGATTGGCCGTTGCAAGGAATTTGCTGCGCTCCGTATGTCGAAGGTGATCGCCTGTGGTACGTCACCAGTCGTGGTGAAGTGAAGTGCCTCGACACCGAAGGCTTCCACGATGGCGAAGATGATGGACCGGTGCAAAACCAGCTCGGTCGCGTGTTTGATTTGATGAAGAATGAGGACGCGGAAAAGGATCAAGTCGCTCCCGCTGTGGCGGAGTTAAACGCCGCCACGTTCCCGGCCTCTTTGCGTGAACAGTTCCAGCAACGGGGCGTCGAACTGCCCGAGGAGGTTGCCGTCGCGGTCGAAACGGCCGACAAGAAGTGGATCGTCACGGCGACCATCGGCGACCACGAACGGACGTTTCATCTGATGGTCGTCGGACCCAAGCTGAGCGCGTTCAAGCTCATCACGCCAGCCGATACCGATGAAGCCGATGTTGTCTGGGTCTTTGACATGATGGACAAGCTGAATGTCTCGCAGCATAACATGTGCAGTTGTTCGGTCACGGTCTTGGGAGACATTTTGTTTGTGAACACTTCGAATGGACTTGACGAGTCACACATCAACTTGCCGCAGCCAAACGCGCCCAGCTTCATCGCTATGGACAAGAACACGGCCGAGGTCTATTGGACCGACAAGTCACCCGGCACGAACATCCTGCATGGCCAGTGGTCCTCACCGGCCGTCGCCAATCTGGGCGGTGTCGATCAGGTCATCTTCGGCGCGGGAGACGGTTGGGTGTACAGCTTCAAGGCCGACAAGGGCACGGATGGCAAACCAGAGCTGCTCTGGCAGTTCGATGCCAACCCGAAGACCTCGAAGTGGGTGCTCGGCGGACGCGGCACCCGGAACAATATTATCGCCACTCCGGTGATCTATGATGGCTTGGTGTATGTCGCGGTGGGGCAGGATCCCGAGCATGGTGAGGGCATCGGCCATTTATGGTGCATCGATCCCACAAAACGCGGCGATGTGAGTTCGGAATTGGCGATGAAAGTCGAAGGGGATCAGCGAGTGCCGATCGCTCATCGACGCATCCAAGCCGTCGTCGAGGAGGATGGTGAAGTGGCCGTGGATAATCCCAACTCGGCCGTCGTCTGGCACTACAGTGAATACGATCGCAACGGCGATGGCGAGATCGATTTCGAAGAGACGATGCATCGCAGTTGCGGGACCGTGGCGATTCAGGACGACTTGGTGTTTATCGCCGACTTCAGCGGACTGTTCCACTGCCTGGATGCCAAAACAGGCAAACCGCATTGGACCTACGATATGCTCGCCGCGGCTTGGGGTTCGCCCCTGATCGTGGACGGCCACGTCTACATCGGTGACGAGGATGGTGATGTCTGTATCTTCGAGCTGTCCGCCGAACCGCATGAGCCGATTGCGGAGATCAATATGGGCAATTCGATTTACAGCACACCGATCGTCGCCAACAACGTGCTGATTATCTCCAACAAGACGCACGTGTTCGCGATTCAGTCGCCCGAAGAAGCTGAGTAGTGTGCAGGCGGTGATCCATCGCCGCCAGATTGAAGTGTGATCCGTGATGTGACGAGCACCGACGTTGTCGAGAAAGTGAATCGACAACGTCGGTTTCGTTAGTGGCTATGTTATTGGAGCAGGTTCTTCCCCATGACAAAACGTGTCCTCGATGTCGGCAACTGCGTGCCCGACCATGCCGCCATCCGATCCTTGGTCGAAAACCATTTCGATGCCCAGGTGCTCCAAGCGGATGAAGCCAGCGACGCTCTGGCTACGTTGCGCGCGCAGCCGATCGACTTGGTACTCGTTAACCGCAAACTGGATTGCGATTATTCGGACGGGCTCGAAGTCATCAAGCAAATCAAGCGGGACGCGGAGCTCGCGAGCATCCCCTGCATGATGATCACCAATTACGCCGAGCATCAGGAGTTGGCGGTGGCGGCCGGCGCCGAGGTGGGCTTTGGAAAGCTCGAGTTCGGTCAACCCGCCACGCGTGAAAAGCTGCGCAAGTATCTGGGCTGACGTTTATCTGGGCTGACGTTATCCCGTGGGGAATTGACGGCAGTACTCATACAGCGCCATGGCCGTGGCTGTGGCGACGTTGTAGCTGAAGGGAAGCCCATAGACCGGAATCTCGACGACTTGGTCCAGCAGTTCGAGGGCGTCGTCCGTCAGCCCCTGTCGCTCGTTGCCCACGACCAAAGCCGTGCGACGAGTGAACGAGAACTCGTGGAGGTTCCGCGAGTTGGTGGTCTGTTCGAGACCCACCAACTGATACCCCGCGGCGCGTAACGTCTTCAAAACGGGTGGCAAACTGCGATGCTTTTCCACGGCAAACTCGTCGCCCGAGACGCGCGAGATCTTGGCATCGATCTTCGCTGGCCCACACGCGATCAACCGACTCACACCACAGCAGCTTGCGGTGCGTACGATCCGCGAGAGGTTGATATTGCTGCGCAGAGGCGCGCAGACGACCAGTAGGTCACGCGGCTGCACCAGCGGCGTGGGGGGCTTGTGTCGCTGATGGACGAATTCCGACATAAAGCTCCGCCCCAGGGGATCGATCGACCCGTTGACCGCTACGCCCCTAACCTAGACATGGGCCGTTTGGCAAACGAGCGTGAGGAAGCCCTCATTCGCCGCGTGGCTCGATGCGTCCGTAACGTAGTTCGTAATTCTCGAAGCAGACGCGAAAGGGACTGCCCGCTGAGACACTGAAGACCCGTGCGATTAATTCCTCGAACTCCTTGGGCAACACACGATAGTAGTTGTGCTTGCCGTCGCGTCGCATATCGATCAATCCGGCCACGCGAAGCAGCGCGAGGTGATGACTGACCGATGGTTGTCGTTGGCCCAGCAATTTGCACAGTTCCAACACGTTCAATTCGTCGGTCTGCTGCAGCAGATGCAGGATGCGCACGCGCGTTTCGTCAGCGAGCAGTTTCAAGAACTGCACGAGCTGTTTGACCGATTCGTCCGCCAAGACCTGAAGTTCCTGCGTCATCTGCCCATCCTTGATTTCAGTTTCCGCCGCGACATGCATGACTGCGATCCTTGTGATAAAGATTCCCTGACGAACGAGGGGGCTTCGAGTACCAGTCCGTGGATTCTCCCGGCGAGCCTCGGCGAAGGCACGAAAACTTCGACATTACGTTCACTTTGTGGATCTCACGAACCGTGACCGAGACAAGTCGCTTCCAGCTCAATCGTCCCTGCCACCGAACGCGGCATACGAATGCAAGGGGGACTTTGTCGAGCTTCTCGTTCTTCTGACGGACCCATTCTAATCACTAGAGCCCAACTTGGTAAATACTCGGCCTGGAAATTAGGCTTTCGCGTGACAGCATCGAGAAACAGCCGTAAAATCAACCCCGAGGACGTGGCTTCGACGACAATGGGGGTTCACGGACAAAGCACCGCAGAGAGCAAGTTTTCTCTCGGTTGGATTTGGCCAAAATAACATGAAGAACGGAACCCACGGCATTCGAAACTCAACTCTTGGCTATCACCGGGTCTTCGGGAGGTGGATAGCTCAGTCCGGCTGTTTGGGAGCGCGCGCCAAACGATTTAACCAGCTCAGAGCCTCGTCGAGTTCACAGATAGCATCGAACTCTCGTTGCTCGTCGGAGGTTAATGTTCCCTCCTTGCGACGCTCCAGCAACGACTCATACTGCTGTTGCAAGCCATGGCTGGCCCGCAAAACTAATGAATTGCCTTCTGCCGCCACAGATACAGCCCCATCCGGCAAGGATCGAATCCAAGACCCCACCTGTGGCGCGGGATGTGAGACATCCGGTATCGACGTATCAAACGACATATCGGTTCTCCTCAACTTCGATTCACAGAATCGGCGCGTCCGACGAGGATGATTCTACCAGAGACAAACGGCCGCTGCGCGAGTCCCCTCGCGAAATCTCCAGCACCTGCGTGACAGGGCTCAAGTTGATATGGATCCTGAGGGAGAGGAGATTACGAGCAACAGCCTTTCTCCGTAATCCACTGTCCCAATAGAGTGTTTCAATAGCTGCGCCGAATTCTCGGCGGTGAAGCACTCTCGGTCAGGGGGGAGGAAATCAGACCCGGGTTTGTTAGCGGAACCAAGGTTGCTCGTCGTCGCGCCCCGTCTTACGATGTGTCGAGTTCGCGAATTGTGAGCTCGCGAGTGGAACAGATTCCGGGACACTAGAACTCTATGCCACCCACCGTCCGCAATTGGTTTCCTTTTGTCGCTTTGGTTGTGCTGTTCTCCGCACTGGCTTGGGCCGTGTCGTTTGGCACCTTGCCCACTGCTGATTTCTCGTTCCACAACGGCGACGAAGTCAAAACGGTCGACCCCGCCAAAGCGACCGGTCAACCCGAGCATCGCGTGATCACATCGCTTTTCCAAGGACTCTATCAGGAATGGCCCAGCGGCTACGAGCTCGATGAAGTCGGAAGCATCGTCAGCTATCCGACCCCCGACGCGAATGGCAATTACGCGATGGAGGCGGCTCCGGGAATGGCCGAGAGCTGTCAGATCTCGGACGATGGACGTATCTACACGTTTCGGATTCGCTCGGGAGCCAAGTGGTCGGATGGTTCCCCCTTTACTGCCCAAGATTTTGTCTGGTCCTGGCGGCGGACATTGCACCCCGAAACGGCGTCGCAGTATGCCTATCAGCTTTGG
>JBGTHH010000012.1:0-3479 GCA_041746275.1 Pirellulaceae bacterium
ACCAACGACGGTCCGACTGCCACTCCGGCAGGACGAAGTGCAGGTGACGGAGGCCAGCCTGAACGACCAGCGAATCTACCCGCGTTGGACGGAAGATGGCAGCGAGTTGGAGATCGATGTGGCCACGCCGAATCGCTACACGCTACGTGTGACGCTCCGCCCCACTCTCGCCGTGCGCGCGGGTAGCAATGGGTTCCAATTCCAGGTACCGCGGGTCGCCGAGTCGAAACTTCAGGTGACGGGACGCGATGTCACGTTGCTCGATATGGTCACGTCCACCGGCGCGATTCAACGTGATCCCATGACGCTCAGCGCTCAGCTAGGCCCCATCGATCGTTTGGAGTTGCGATGGCCCGTCGAAGGCTTGACGAATCCGGCACCGCCCGTATTCACGACGTCTCAACTTGTTTGGCTGCGCGTCGAGCCGCAGGCGCTGATTCTCGATACGCAACTGGCCTTCACCGTCTTGAGTGGCACCCTGCGCGAGGTCGAACTGTTGGTCGACCCGAGACTACAGTACTTGACATCGACCGTTGGCCGAGTCAGCACCCCCGTCGACATGCCCGAGGGGGCGTCTCGCAGACTTCGCCTGCAATTGGATCGCGCCTACGAGGCGAACGAGGTAGTCACGATCAGTCCCTCGTTCGTACTGCCAGGCGTCCGTGACCTTGAACCCGTTGAACGACCATTGCTGCAACTCGCGACGGGCCCCATCAGTCGCCCCCTGGTGGCCATCTCGCATTCCGCGGGAATGGTATCGCAGTTGCTTTCCGCCGACACGTTCCCCGAGGTGCCGGTTCAGGAGTTCGCCACGGCTTGGGGAAGCATGCAGTTGCCCGCTCGAACTTTCCAACTGCCCGACAGTGAAGCCAATTGGTCGCTGGTAGTCCGACCGCAGTTGCCCATCGTCGCTACGACCGAGGAATTGGAAGTGCTCGTGGGACGACACCGAGCGGAGGTGGCCCACTACTCGCTGTTTCAGGTAACTGAGGCCCCCGTGTGGGAACTCGAAATCGCCACACCCAAGGGCTTGCAGGTCACCAGCGTCAGCGTGATTCAAGATGATGTCGAGATGGTACGGGGGTGGGCCAGCAACCCCCAAGGATCGACCCGCGTGTTCCTGACTGGACCGGTGACTGGACAGCTTCGCCTGACATCACGAGGCACGCTCTCGATACCGCAACGCGGTCCATTCACACTGGGGGACGTGCGTTTGCTAGAGGCAAATACCACTCGCCGCACGATACGAATTTATCGCAAGCCTGAAGTCCTCGTGGAACTGCTCCAGCGCGAAGGCTGGACGCTCGATCCCGTCACCCACAATCGCTCCCTCGATTTTGCCCAGCAACGTTTAGTAACGTTACTCCACTGGGCGGACAACGGAGAGAACTCGCCGGGTGATGTCACCTTGGATGTCGCTCCCAATGCCGCGCGGTTCTCGGGAGATTTGGTGACGCGTTTGGTCTCAACGGACACGGGTTGGATGGTGGAGGCGGATTTATCGCTACGGACATCCGCCGGCCTGCTGGACGCGTTGCGTTTCCGTGTGCCTCGGGAAATCGCAACAAGTTTGAAATTGGAGCCCGGCTTTCCTTACGATTTGCAAACGGTCCCCGGTCAATCCGATTTGACTTTAACGATCACCCCTCCGGAAGCGATCAGCAAATCATTTCGGATTCGGCTGCAAGCTCAACTCGCGACTTCCGCCGATGGTAGCATCAGCGCGCCACAGATTGACGTGTTGGATAGCCTGCAAGTCGAACGGTATCTTGTGCTACCGAAGCAGTCCGGCGAACAGGCGATCGAGTGGGACATTCGCGGCCTGGAAGCTCCCGAAGCGGATGAGGATCAGATGACATATCGGATTCGTGGGACTCGCATGCGGGCCGTCGTGCGAGAGGTTGAACAACCGACAGGGATGCCTCAGGTTTTATTGGCCGATATTCGTGTGGCATCCCAACCCGGCGGGCAGTACTTTGGTGCGGTTCACTATGATATCGAGCCTGGCGGGTTGACGTCGTGTACCTTGGAAATATCCGCCGAACTGCGTCTGTTACACGTGACGGTATCGGGCTTACCGGCGATCGCGACGCGACAGGATGACACACACTACACGATCGAACTGGGTGCCGAACAACTACCACAGCGAGTGGAAGTTCTCTTCACGGGAAACGTGATCCAACCTAGCGTTAGTCCCAACCGGTTGATGTTCACCGCGCCCTCGTTGTACGGTCTCGACCCACTCATCACCCTGTGGAGCTTGCATACCTCGGATAACTACAACTTGATGACCCCTGAGTTGATTCATGCGGTGGTCGATGCGAGTACGCTGGATAAGTTGCGCACCGACAATCTCGAACAGATTCTCCGCTACAATGTCGGCATGGCCCCTCAGCATCGCTCCCAGGATTTGGAGATTTGGCGGGCTCAATGGCAGTCGCAATTAACAATGGCCAACTCCTCGGGGCTCTGGCAAGGCGAGGCCGTTCCCGAGGGCCGTTGGATCTATTGCCAATTCGCTGGCACCGCGCCGACCCTGACGGTCATCCCATCTCGGCCCGATCACACTCGCGAATTTTGGCAGGCCATGGCGGCAGCGGCCATCCTGGCGTTGGGATGGATGGTCGGACACATGGGTCGCTGGGAAGTCGTGCGCGATGGCCTGAAACGCTGGCCGCACTTGATTGGCGTAGCGGGAGGGTTGGCATGGTGGCTGTGGCTCACCCCCAGCTTCCTCGGCTGGTTGATTATCATCGCGTGTTTGGCGAGTGCCGTACGACCCGTTTGGCGAGGCAAGCCGCTCCGCGCGGTTCGCTGAGTAGCTTCGACGTCGACCCGATCGATGCGCTGACAACTTCGCCTTTCGAAACTTTGGATTCCTTCGTATGATGTCTTTCAATGCAGTCTTCGCCCGTGCAACGCTTTCGTTCGTAACCCTAATCGGGATGGAATGCCTCTCCGGTCAAGCCACCTGTGCCGCGGAGTACTTCACGATCCGCGTGGTCGATGAAGTGACGGGCCGCGGCGTGCCGTTGGTGGAACTGACCACCGTCAACGACGTGCGATACTATACGGATAGCCACGGCTTGGCGGCCGTACATGACCCCGAATTGATGGATCGCGAGGTGTACTTTCACGTTCGCAGTCATGGTTATGAGTTTCCCGCCGATGGATTTGGCTATCGAGGTAAGCGGCCGCGGGTCGTCGCGGGACAGGAAGCGGTACTGCGAATCACACGCCAGAATATCGCCGAGCGGTTATATCGCATGACAGGTGCCGGGATCTATCGCGATAGTGTCCTCACCGGTCAGGCAACGCCGCCCATCCAGCAACCTCTGATGAACGGCGGGGTCCTGGGATCTGACAGCGTGGTGAACGCGGTGTTTCGCGGCAAGATCCACTGGTTCTGGGGCGACACGAATCGCCTCACTTATCCCTTGGGGAATTTCCACGTGCCAGGAGCCACGTCGCTTTTGCCG
>JBGTHH010000013.1:0-4941 GCA_041746275.1 Pirellulaceae bacterium
CCCCCACGCTGACATTGACTGGCGAACCTGGAGCGGCGACTGCGGGGGCTTTCGCCGTTCCGTTCGTGCCGTGGCAGTTCTTCAGTGCGGAGCAGGTGGCGACAAACGTGCGCAACGCGATCAATCTAGCGCGATTCACTCTGCCGATGAACGTCGTCCCCACGCTGAATGGTCGACGAGTCCAACTGGCCGGAACGACCGTGGATGTCAACCTCGCCGCCACACCGGGTATCTCGACCGAACTGCCGCTATCGGCGATCAAGACGAACAAGGAGCTGGTCCGCGTGATTTCGAATCGCGTGGTGGGCCAGAACCTCGGACCACACGGCATCACGCTGTTGGGCTTCGAGAATCAATTGGCCGGCGACCAATTTGGCGCGTTCAACATTTCCGGGCCACCGAACGCAACGCAGTATCCCGGTGCCTTGCGCGGCATGGACAATGCTCACGAAGGCGTTTACATCGACGATATCATCATCGGGTTCGCCAGCCGAGGGGAAATGGTCTCCGGTGCGACCAACAATACAAACATCAGCCACAACTTTGAGTTGCTCAATCACGAAATCAAAGGCGTGCATGACCTAATTCTGATCGGCGAGTATCAGTTAGAGATTCGCGTCGCCGACGAGTTCGCGGTCTTCCCGGTTGGCCGGTTCTCGGGAATTGGCAGCATTTCCCACACCATCTCGACAAACATCACCGACCGTCTAACGGACGGTTACTCGCTGATTACACCCAGTGGTTCCATGCTGGCGGACGGTCAGACGTTTACCTTGAGCGATGGGGTGGCGACGTTCGTCTTTGAGTTCGATGACCTGTCGCTCCCTGCGGGCAATCCGCATGTCGGCGTGACGCCTGGAAATGTCGTGGTGGGCTTCCGACCGTCCGATACAGCGGAAGTTGTCGCGGTGCGTCTACGCGATGCGATTAATACTCTGTTCTCGGAGGGCGAATGGGACATCACCGCGGCCTTGAGTGATGGCACGGCGACCGGGGCGACGGGTACGGGCAACTTGTTGCACTTGTTTGGCAACGTGCGTTTCAGTTCCGGGACCGGGGTGAATGCTCAGATCAGTGGTGGATACTCCGACTTCAACACCGAGTTGTTCCGATTTGAAAACACGTCGCTCGACGGCGACATGATCGACCAAATCACGATCAATCTGCCCGCAGGCAGCTTTTTTACGGAATTGGAGCTGCGCGGCGGCACCTTCGGGGGCAATGTCAGTCCCAAGTCCAATCAAGTCGGGTCGACGTTCAGCTCGATTACGCCGAACTCGATTACTATCGATTTCTCGCGGTTCGGTGCCGGGCAGAAATTCCTGTTCGGTTTGGAGGGCTTTACTTCCAGCGGCTTCTCGGTGCTGGGGATGCTGGGCCGTCTGCTGGCGGGAGCGACCACGACCGTGACCTTCCGTAGCGGCAATGTGCTCGTCGATACCTTCATGGCCGTGACTCACAATGGGCAAATCGGCGCTGTGTTGGGGAACGGTTTGACCGCCGTCGCCTTTGATAGCTTTGGGGATCAGAATACGAAACGCGAACAAGGCCAAGTTGTCATTCATTCCACTGTCGTCCGCGATTCCGCGGGCTTCGGCATCGTGGTGGACGCTGGGCAACGCACGCGACCCGACTTGGCGACTTTAGCGGGCAGCATGCCTCATCCGGGAGTCCCCATCAACTTCAATTCGCTCAACACCGAACGCTTGGCACCCGGCGCGGTCTTGGCTAACAATGTGCTCGCCAACAACGGAGCGGGCGGCATTCTGTTCAGCGGCGATCCCAATCTTGCACAACCGGGAGCCGTACCGTTCGGCCGCATCGTGAACAACACGCTGTATGGCGGAGCGGTAGCCAATGATCGCGGTATTGTGGTCGAGCAGAACGCCAGTCCCACGATCCTCAACAACATTCTGTCTGGATTCAACACGGGAATTCAAGTCGACGCCAGTTCGACGAGCACCGTGATTGGTGCGGCCTTATTCCAGAACAATGGCGTGAACGGCAATATCGCCGGCACGATCTTTGGCCCGACTACGGGACTGGGCTCGTTCCCGATCGTGCTGAGCGCCGGAGAACCGCTGTTCGTTGATGCCAACTCGCTGAATTTCTTCCCGGCAGCCGGCTCCCGCGCGATCGACAGCTCTCTCGATTCGTTGCAGGATCGCGACGACTATGCTAACCGTGTGCGAGCGCCGTTGGGGATCGCCGAATCGCCAATTCTGGCTCCCGACTACGACGTGTTGGGGCAGTTGCGCGTGGATGACCCGTTGGTGTCAACGCCATCCGGGCAAGGGGCGAATGTCTTCAAGGACCGCGGTGCCGTCGATCGCGCGGACCTGACCGGTCCCGTGGCCGAGTTGCTGAACCCGCGCGATAACGACGCCAACGGCAATGATCTCGATCCAAACGACAGTTTTGTGCAGCTCCACAGTGGAGTCCTCGCCAACTTCGAGGTCTTGCTGCGCGATGTGGATGGTTCGGGAATTGATGCCTCGACCGTCGTGTCGCAGAACATCGTGCTGACCGAGAATGGTCGCACATTGATCGAGGGCGTGGATTACATTTTCGGCTTCAATCCGACGAATAATACGATCCGCTTTACGCCGGTGTCGGGCATTTGGCGACCGGCCAGCGTGTACGAGATCGTGATCAACAATCGTGACCGCTTGGTCATGTCGATTCCGAGTGCCGACGCGGTTTCGGACGGCGATCAATTCACGATCCTGTCCCCGACCGGCACGCCGGTCATCTTCGAGTACGAAAGTGGCTTCACGCTGAGCGTTCCCCAGACGCTGACGCTTTCGGTCCCCGCCGCCGGTGCCGCCATCAACGGCATCACCGATGGTCAGACCTTCCGCGTCGCGAATGGCGCGGTCCAGGTCACGTTCGCCTTCGATACCAACAACAATGTTGGTCCGGGCCAAGTGGCGATCCCCATCGCGGTGGGCGCGACTCAAGATCAAGTTGCGAATGCCATCGTCGCCGCACTCGCGGCCGCGACCGGATTGAATCTGGCTCCACGTAATCTGGGCGACGGACAAGTTCACCTGGGCAGCTTCGACAGTCACACCGTCACCCTGCTCAACACGGCGTTGACGGTCGACGGCGTCGCGGATGGTGTTCGCGACGGCGACCTATTGTCGATCACTCAGAATGGCCTGACGATCAATTTCGAATTCGATAGCAACGGTTCTCTCGTCGATGCCTCACGCACGCCCATCAACTTCCTGCGGACGAATACGCATACGGAGTTGGCCGGAATCATCGCCGCCGCCGTGAGCAGTTCGGGGATAGGATTGGCGGGAGCCACCGACTTACTGGACGGCCGCGTCAATCTCGGCGGGACCACAAGTCACACGGTCGATCTGCAAACATCCCCATTGACGCTTAGTGGCCAACCGGGCGTAACAAGCTCGCTGATCTTGACGGTACCTGCCGCGGGTGTCGGGCCGGGAGGCATCCTAGATGGTCAATTCTTTAGGGTGACGCAGGGAACGACCAGCGTTGAGTTTGAGTTTGATATCAACGGGACCGTCAGTGCAGGCCGAGTGCCCATCAACATCGCCTTCGGTAACAGCGCCAACCAAGTCGCGAATGCCATCGTCGCCGTGGTGAGCGGTGCGGGTGTCGGCTTGAACCCCGTCAATCTCGGACAAGGACAAGTCCGATTGGGTGAATCGTTTGCCCATACGGTCATCACTGCGGGATCGAACTTGGTGCTAAGCGGCATTCCCGGAGGAGCCCAACCCATCGTCTTCCGACCATCGTCCGCCATCTTTGGGCCTGCGATCATGACGGGCACGATCCTGGCCGCGATTAACCGTGCTGGCGTACCTGGACTCGTCGCTTTCCCACGTAGCCAATCGACGATCTTCGTGGATGGAGCGACGCAATTCATCGGGACTCCGTCCTTTAGTCTGGTCGGCATTCGCGACGTCGCCGGAAACACGTTACAGGCCAATCGGGCTCCGAACGATACGCGTTTCACGATCCTCACGCCGGGCGTGGTGCTCGACTTTGGCGATGCACCGGATAGCATCAACTTACCCCTTTATCCCACGTTGTTGGAGAACAACGGTGCCCGCCATGCCGTCACAGGCACGAATCCACTGCGTTTGGGAAATCTGATCTCCACCGAACCGGATGGCCAGCCGTCGGTGCTCGCTAACGGCGATGATGATGACGGCGTGGTCTTCAATCAGATCCTGACTCCGGGCTTTGCGACCACCGTCACGATTCACGTCAGTGATTTTGGCTTTGTCGACGCCTGGGCGGACTTCAATCAGGACGGCGACTGGAATGATCCGGGCGAGCAGGTTCTGCGCAGCGAAATCGTCTTCCCGGGAGCGAATGTGATCACGTTGCCCGTGACGCCCGTCAATGCGTTGCTCGGCGATACCTATCTGCGTTTCCGCCTGAGCGGTCAAGGGAGCTTGCTCCCGTTTGGCTTGGCGGCCAATGGCGAGGTTGAGGATTATGCAGTACGAATTCTCTCGAACCAGCCACCCTCCGTCGCCAACTTGATTCCCTCCCAGAACGGCGTCGAGGATGGACCGAATTTGGTATTGGACCTTGAAAACCTGTTCGGAGCCGGTGAACGCGCCTTTGATGACGTCGATCGCACGAACGGCAACGGCGATGTCTTGGTCTACACTGCCGCCTTGGATCTGGTGAACTCCGCGAATCCGGGTCTCGTCGCGGTCACCATCATGGGCTCCCAGATCGTGCTGGCCCCACAGCTCGATCAAAATGGCGAAGCCATCGTCCTACTGACCGCTACGGACCACGCGGGCCGGACGGCTCAGAGCTCGTTCACGGTGTCGCTCGCGCCCGTCAATGATGCACCGGTGCTAACCCTGCCTCCGGCCGTGCCGGCCATCACCGTGCTCGAAGATACCAATCGCGTCATTCAAGGGATTACGGTTGCGGATGTTGATG
>JBGTHH010000014.1:0-7208 GCA_041746275.1 Pirellulaceae bacterium
CCGCGATGAAGGTGACGACCACTCCAATCGCACACCCCCGCCCAAATCCGCGGACAAATTCCGAGTGGGCCACCAACAGCGAGGCAAAACCGATCGCCGTGGTGAGCGAGGTTAAGGCACAAGCCAAACCGACATGACGGATCGCGGATCGCGCTGCTTCGAGCGGTGTCAGCCCCGCCGCGCGCGTCTGGCGAATGTGGACCATCAGATGGACTCCATCCGTCAGCCCAACCATGGTCAACAGGACGGGCAACACGACGTTCGTCAGTGGATTGTTGAGCTCGTCCATCCAGTTCAACAGCCCAAGCGTCCAAATAATGCCTAGCGCCGGTGCCGCTGCCACGATCAGCACGACGCGCAGGCCGCGAAACAAAATCAACGCCAGCACAAACACCAACGTGTAGGAAATCATCTGAAATTTGAACTGATTCCGATCAAACGCCTGTTGATAGGCGATGTATAACGGCACGCGGCCCGTGAGTCGAAGTTGCAGCGGTACGTTCGGCCAGCGTGCCGCCGTCTCGCGAGCAACCTGCAGCAAGTGTTCGGAGCAATCCTGATCGCTGGTGACGTGTAGCCAATCCAACGTGATCGGCATCAACAACGTCCGGCCATCTTCCGCCAACAACTGCCCTACCACCAACGGATGCTGCAGCACGCGTTCCCGTGCATCGGCGTAGCGATCGGGCGAGGCATCGCTCGGCGGCAACAAGGGTTCGCGGAGGCCAAACACATTCAGCACGGGGACCGTATCGACCCAGACGATCGACTCGACATACGGCAGCCGCTCGATTTGGGCCACAACGTCCCGCAGCGCCGCAATGGTCTCCGGAGCAAACAAGTCCTCGGTTTCGGCCACGATAAAGCAATCGGTCACACGGTTGTCAAACTCGTTGGTCGCGACCCGCAACCGCGTCCCCGTGTTCGCTGGCTCTTGATCGTCGTTCGCCGCGCGAGGTGGCGGCACGTACATGTGGCCGAAGATTGCCAAGGCCGTGGCCAGACACATCGCCAAGGCGACGAGCACACGATGGCGTGTGATCAACTCGGCCAAGACATTAATCAACATCACAAGCCGCCCACTTTGGCCTTGTCTCGGATCGATCGCACCGCGGCGGCATAGGCTTCCTCGCGTGTGATCGTCTTGTCGCCGTTCTCGTCGAAGCGGCCGAAGGCGAACGCCGCAAATGCTTGAGGCGTCTCGTCACTCCGCACGACGCCATCCCCATCCTTGTCGAATCGCCGGATCAGATCGTCGGCGATGCGTTGAGCCTCGGTCTCCTGTTCGACGGTCAAGGGAGGCGGCTCCGAAGTCGCCCGCGATCGATCACGCTCGACGGGCACGGCCACTTCCAAAAATGCCAGCATCATCTCCTCCCAAGTTTGATCTCCCCACCGCACGGTTCGCGATGGATCGGGGTTCACCAAGTTCCGCTCCGAGTTGTCGTACCAGGCCGTGCAGTCCAATCGCAATCCGTCGGTCAACGGCAACGGCTCCGTCAATGCATAGGCGTGTTGCCAGTTGAAGTCATAGCGGGGCACATCCAGCAGAATTCGCGACGCCGAAGTATCGTGCTCCTGCACCAATTCCACGCGAAACGCCTTGCCACGCACATGCATGTGCGGCGCGATGGCTTGTAGCTTGGCACCCTTCGGGAATTTGTCGAGCGACGCTTGGATGGGAAAATGTTCCGCGAACGCCGGAATCTCGAACTGCTGATTGATGGCCACCAGGGTAAGAAGTTCTTCCTCGACTTCGTCCGCGTTCGCGAAGAGCAAGCCCACTCGCGTCACATCCTCTTGCGGCGATCCCGTGGGAGTGTAGTGCATCTGAAAGACCAGCTTGGACCCAGCCGGAATAAATCGCGCCTGATGCGAGGGCAACTCGAATGTGCTTTGCCCTGGGACATAGGCGGTCAGCCAACCTAGTCCACGCTGCTGAACTCCTTCGGGGGCACGGAAGAACACGATGGCATGATGGACCACCGCTCGATTTCCCGGAATCACCTCCGCGCCACGAATCCACTTATCCTCCTGGAAGCCTGGGTCGACGACGAAGTATTGGTACTCCACCGTCCCTTCCGCGGGAACCACAAACGGACGCTCGCGCATCGCCACAACCGCTTCCGGCGGACGCGACAACCGCCAACCCTCGACGAACTCGACTGGCTCGGGTAAGTCGCTCGGATTCCCTTGCGGTGCTCCGTCGTCCACCCACTCGTACAACAACGATTTCTCCTGATCACTCAGCAGCCTGGCATTGGTGAACTGACCGTGAGCCGGGTTGGCATGCCATGGCGGCATCCGCTGCTCACGCACCACTTCCGCAATCGTATCGGCCCAACCCACGACCTCGTCGTAATTGGTCAACGAAAACGGCGCGATCTCTCCCGGTCGATGACATTCGATACAGTGTCGTTGGAAGATCCGCGAAATCTGATTCGCGTACGTGACCGAACTGCCTGCCCGAGGCTGTTTGACGCGTCCAATCAGACAACCAACCGACTCAGTGCGGGGGCGGCTGACAGGTTGTTTGGCCAGCAGTTGATCGATGGCATCGCGCAGGTCATGTTGTGTCGGTTCCTCCCGCGCGTAGCCGACACCGTACTGATCGTCGATTCGGCCCCAGTATCGGACCACGCGTTGTTGGTCCAGGACGAAAACTTCCGGAGTTCGCTGAGCCTGCAGGGCGTCGGCCACGCGATTGCCCAAGTCCTTGAGTAGCGGAAAGTCGACGCCATGTCGCTGAGCATAAGCCGCGATCTCGCTGTTCGCGTCGTGCGTGTTGGCGTTGATTCCAATCAAGGCGACACCCATCGACGAGTAATCGCGAGCAAGCTGCGCGAGACGAGGTCCATACAGTTTGGCGAGTGGACACTCGGTCCCCAGGAAGGCGATCACGACGACCGGGCTGTCCTGGAAATCGTCCAGCGCGTGTTCCTTGCCCCGATAGTCGCGCAACTGAAAGTTCTCGACATACAGCCCAATCGGGGCCTGGGCCAACGAGACGGGAGTCCTGCCACACATCGCCAGCCAGAGCGTGCTAGCGATGGCGAAGAGGAAGACGTATCGAGGTCGCATGTCGCGTGAAAAGGATTTGGTCATAAGCTCCGAACCGCCGTCAGGTTCCGTGATTAACAACACAGGGTCATGGTAGCCCATCCATTGAAATCGCAACACGGCACTCCCTTTGTTTGCTTTATGGTGTTGAGTCCTTGCTCATTCCAGAATCAAACTCACCGCGACCAGGACGAGCATGAGGCAGCCCACCCAGACCTTTCCCAGAGTTCCCAACAGCCGTCCCCAAAACGCGGCGTGACCGATACGTAGACTCTCGTCCAAGTTCTGTCCCTTCCAGCGTTCTCCTACTACCGCTCCTAGTAACGCTCCCAAACTCGCAAAGACCAGCGCCCCCACGACGGAGCCCACCACGGGAATGGGTATCGGCGCGAAGATGCCGACAAATCCGCCTATCAGCGAGCCGATCAATCCCAAAATCGCGCCGCGCTTACTTCCTCCCGCTTTCGCTGCCCCGAGGGCTCCCGCCACGAACTCGATCAACTCGCCCACGCTAGCCAGGACCAGCAAGCCTACCAACGTGGCCAGTCCGATATCGACCCGTTGATCCGCTGGCATCAAGAACGCGTAGACGCTGGCCAGCGCGAGCACCAACCAATTTCCCGGTAGGCCAATCAAATTCAAGGCCCAACCCGCGCACGCTGAGACAAACATCAGGATCGCCGCTAAGACGAGCATCGACTGATAAAGCATGCCTTCGTCCATCATGCGACCTTATTCGCTGCCCCGCATGAAATCTTTGGGCCGAGGGAGGCCGACTGACTCCAGACGAGTCCCATATGCCGGCAGGAGTCGGTGCTGACGCTCACTCCGCGTCGGGAGGCGTGGCATGACGTGACCGCTTGGAACGCGGGGCGGTCGGCGAGCGACGCTGAGCATGACCATACTTGGCCAGTCGCACCACCTTGCCGCTCCATCGATCACCAATCACCACAACCTTCCAATTCGCCGTGACGGGTTCATCCGCGTGGGCAAACTCACGAATGTAATGCCCTCGCGCCGTGGCCGGCGAATTCGGCGGAGGCAAACGCATGGCGCGGTGAATCGCCTCGTCGTCGATGATCCGCTTTGTCTGCCCCGCGGATTCCAGCATCGCGAAGTAACCCATCTCGGACAGTTCGTGATACCGCAGATCAATCTTCTTCCGTTCCGCCCAACTCGCGGTCGTGCCGGCGTGGTCCAGTAAGTACTTCTTGGTCACCCAATCGATCGAACCCACTAACGTTTCAGGAAACTCGTGAGCCTCGGCGGCCTGTTCCAATCCATCGAGCAGGCGCTCCCACAGATGGACGACGTTCCAAGCCTCTTCAGGTACATTCGTCTGTTGGTCCAGAAAAGCCCGACAACCCGCCAGGTAATATCTTTGGATCCGCAACGCGGTCCAGCGCTGGCCGTCGACCAGTGGAATCTCTTGCGTCAATGTGACGTCGCGGCAGACCGCATGGAGGCCGCGAATGGCCCGCCGCACCACGGGAGGTTGCTCGAAGCAATTCGCTTCAATGGCATCCAGCACCAACAGAGTCGTGCTGACTCGCAAATACTCCGCCGTCTCGCACATATTGGAATCGCCCAGGCCAATCTGCAGGCGTTGTCGCTGGGCGAACAGCTCGGCATACTCCCGTGGCGCAAACCACGCATCCGCGTAGACGGCCTTGAAGAAATGGCCCAGGGAAAAAATCGGTCGATCACCGATCATCCCGCCGAAGCCTAGGATGCAGTTGATCGCGGGGCCCTTATCGGCGAGCTGAAATCTTCCGTCTTCATCCAGCAACCCCGCACCGGCCAGAATCGGCCGACTCAACAGAAACGGCGTCAGTCGGTGACGAACGCGACGGAACGCCGTCACGTGCAACAGACCATACAGCACGATCGCCAAGGGAGCCGTGATCAGACGTGTCGCGAATTGCAGAATCGACTCCAGCCAAGCCGGGACACAGATACACGTCTCGTGACTATTCACTAAGTCGTGGCCAAACAAGAAGAGCGCGATCGATTCGCGGCCGCCCGTCACAACTTTGATCGGTACGTAGATCAATGCGGCCAGGGCGAAGTACAACAACGTCGCGATCAAGAACCCCAACATGCCAAGCCAAGTCAGCACGGCCAGGGGAAAGAGACAGACCAGTCCAAGTCGCCACAAAAACAGATGCCCGCCCGTCGCCAACGTCGCTTCGTAATTCTCTTGAGCACCATAAACGTTGCCCCGGGCATCACGATCGTTTTTGAGCAACTGAAAGCCGCGATCGCGAGCCGCTTCGGCGAGTAGGCGGTCTTGAGCTCGCTGGTAGGTGACGGCCTCGCGTGGACCTCGACATTCGGGAGTCGCGCCTTCAATCAAGCCACCCCCAGCCGCCGGGCGCTCGGCCTCAAACCAGACCGCGCCGCCACTGGCCGTAAAGACGCCTTCCTTGAAGTGCTTCGCTGGCACGACGGGAATGCGCTGACGCAGCGCCGTGATCAGCGATTCATAGTGCCGAAACTTCGACGGACGAGTGGCTGCGGCATCCTGCGCCGGAGCCCGGATGGCATACTCGGTTTCCAAACCCAGAAGCCGCTGAAAAACTTCCGCCACGTGCTATTCGCCACCATGAGGAACTTCGGATCGATCGAGATACTCTTGCGGCTCAACTTGGCAGTCACTGCGGATCATATCCACGATCATTTGCAACGGCTGGGTCGCCGTCTCTGGATTCGTGGCAGCGGCGTTACGGGAAGCCTTTTCGACGTTTTGGATCTGAGTCGACATCAGCCATTCCTTGGAACAAATGGGGGAACGTGGCGAAAACACAACACGTTCTCATCCTATACACCGCTCCTCGAACTCGCAAGCAATTCGGAACCGCCATGCGAGGGAACTTCAATAATCCCCCCGAACTGCTGATGCGGATGGCGATTCAAATTGACGAGGCACTTTCTCGCCACACCGGTGGAACGTCCTTTTCGTGGGAGTTTTTCGCCACTCCCAGACAAGCTGGCCGGTGGCCGGAAACCATGCAAGGCATTATCTTGCACAAAACGTGGTGCTATCCAACTAATTTGGCGCTGCCCATCTGATCACTGATTCTTGAGATCGGCGAAGTCGGAGAGTCGCAGGAGAGGGGCGACAAGTTACATGGTAGATTTGCCCGTGGTTCATGAAACTCGGCTGGAACCGCTGCCGTTTCATGCCGAGATTCGCGATTATCTGAAGGCCCAGGATTCGGCCGTTTGGAATTGGTTCGCCGCCCACCAGTCGCGGCGGGACCAAGGCGACGCCGTCCGGTTCGACCTGCTCAAGACCACCTATCGCCTGGACCGGGCGTCGCAGCCGGCGTTGTACGAGGCGGCGGAACTGGCCGCCGCTGGCTTGGACCTGGACGTGCCGCTGACCATCTACCAGGCTCAACAGTCGCAAGGCCTGAACGCCTCGATCGCCGCCTTGGCCGACGAGGCACACATCGTGCTCGACGGGCCGGTCGCCGAGCGGCTGACGGAATTGGAACTGACCGCCCTGATGGCTCACGAACTGGGCCATCTGCTGCTCTGGCGAATCCTGGACGGCGAGTTGCTGATCGCCGATCAGGTGCTGGCGGCACTGACCAACGACCGCCAAGCCGCACCGCCGCACTTTCACAGCGCCCGGTTGTTCGGGCTGTACAACGAGATCTTTGGTGATCGGGCCGCGCTCGCCGTGGTCGAAGATCCACGGGCGGTGGTCGGGACGCTGGTCAAAATGGAAACGGGGCTGAAGCAGGTCAGTGCGGAAAGCTACATGAAACAAGCGGAAGAGATTTTTAGTCGCGAGAACGCTCGGACCGAAGGCTTGACCCATCCCGAAGCGTTCATTCGCGCACGGGCCATCCAGCTCTGGTCCGAGCAAGCGCCGGACGTGAACGGCTCGGTGCGGCGAATGATCGAAGGGCCGCTGGCCCTGGACGAACTGGATTTACTCGGCCAGCAGCGTGTGGCCGGGCTGACTCGGCGGTTGATCGACGCGCTGATCCGACCGGCCTGGATGCGGACCGATCTGGTGCTGGGTCATGCCCGGCTGTTCTTCGACGACTATCAGCCGCCGCCAACCGACGGCATCGACCGGGCGCTGGCCGATGATCTCGGCGCGGGCGACGACGCGATGCGCGACTACTTCTGTT
>JBGTHH010000015.1:0-6140 GCA_041746275.1 Pirellulaceae bacterium
CCTCGCGTGTTATTTGCAGCAACGCGAGCAGATGGAGGATGTGACGGGAGCGTTGATCGAGACCTCGCGCTGTGTCGGTCCAGGGATTATCTCTGGCGGACTCACTTCGGCGCTGGCGTTTTTTACGGCAGGTTTGACCGAGTTCACGGGAATCGCGGAACTCGGCATTATCGCCGGTGGAGGCATCCTCCTGTGCGTGTTGGCTGCGTTGACGATGCTGCCAGCCTTGCTCGAAGTCACGGATCGTCATAGGGTGACCAAGCTCGCTTTGGTCGACTTGCCGTTCGCGCCCCTATGTCATCGTCTGGCCAGCTATCCCCGATCCGTCCTGTTTGTCATCGGCGGGCTGACCGTGGTTCTCGCGTTTGGCTTGCCGCACCTGCACTACGATCATAACCTGCTCAACCTCCAACCACGCAATCAAGAGAGTGTCGAACTAGAACGCAAGCTGGCCACCACGTCGGATCGTAGCGTCTGGTTCGCCGTATCCCTCTGTCGCGATCGCGAAGAGCTGTTTGCGCGTAAAGCAAAACTGCAAGCGTTGCCCACGGTCATCGCCACGGAAGAGATCGTGTCGCTGTTACCTGCGGATGATCCCGCACGGCACGCCGCGATCGCACGCATTGCCCGAAAGCTGGATGCGTTGCCGGACCACGTGCCGCTGCTGCCGGTCGTCGACCGCGAGTCACTGCTGCGCGGTGTGGCTCAATTGGGCCAAGCGACATCACGCGACTCCCACGACGTCGCTTCAACGACTGTGCTCACGCCCCAAGATCTCGACGACATCGCGCGTCTCGCACCGGCGGAATACTTCGCCCGCGTCTCGCAGTGGCAGCAACACAACGCACAGCGCCTGCTGGAGACCTTGTGGCGACTGCGTTCGATGGCCTCTCCCGTCGGCCCCATGATCGGCGATCTGCCCGAACCACTCGCCCAGCGTTACATCGGCCGCACCGGTCGGCATCTGCTGAAGATTTACGGGCAGAGCGACATCTGGAACATGGACGCCCTCGCTCAGTTCGTCCGCGATGTGGAATCGGTCGACCCGAACATCACGGGGCACCCGATTCAAACTTACTATGCGTCGACCCAGATGCAGCAAAGTTACTTGCATGCGGCCATCTATTCGTTCCTGGCGGTGTCGATTGTGTTGATGCTCGACTTCCACAGCATTCGCTACTCGCTGCTGGCTATGCTGCCGATGGGACTTGGCTTTGTGCAATTGCTGGGGTTGTTGGCGTGGCTCGACATCTCCTTGAATCCAGCCAACATGATCGTGCTGCCGCTGATCCTGGGAATCGGGATCGACGATGGAGTGCATGTCGTCCACGACTATTTACGTCAGGGAGACGATTATCAAATCTCGCGGTCCACGGCCTCCGCCGTCTTCCTAACATCGGCCACGACCATGATCGGCTTTGGCAGCATGATGATCGCCTCGCACCAGGGCCTGCGGAGTCTGGGACAAGTGCTGACGCTGGGGGTCTTCTGCTGTCTGGTCTCGTCCGTGTTCGTCTTGCCCGTGCTGCTGAGCAAACGCCGTCTTTCCAGCCAATGAATTTACTGCTACGCTGACCGACACCCCACATGACCGATCGTGACACATTCGTGTCCGCGGAATCCCCAGTCCAAGCCTTAACGAACGACGTAACGCGTTTGCTCGTCGATGCTTCGGGTTGGATCTGAATGGACATGCCGGGTGGATACCAAATTTTTTGTCCCCACGACATGGGAGTAAGTTTGATGGCTAAGCCGCATCGCAAGTTAAAGAAGGCCAATCATGGCGCTCGCCCCGCCAACAGCAAAGCCCGCAAGGCCAAGCGACAGAAGGTGAAAACCTAGTCGTCGGCGGATTCCGCTTCCCTGAATCATGGAAAACCTTGCCAAGAAAGGGATCTGACCGTGTCCAGCAAAGAACTGATCTGGGACTTGTCGACGCTTGACCTCGACAATCCGATTGCTGATATCGATGAGATCCGCAAGTACAATCCGCAACGCTTCGAGATGGAGCAGTTGACGGCCATCGTTCTGGAAGACACGCAGCGCCACATCTGTATCGGCTACAAAGATCTGACCGATCACGAGTTCTGGGTGCGTGGTCACATGCCCGATCTGCCGCTGATGCCCGGTGTGGTCATGCTGGAGGCCGCCGCACAGCTCTGCAGCTACTACGTCCAGAAACACGACATGCTGGGTTCGCCGATGGTGGGCTTTGGAGGCTTGGAGGATGTGCGGTTTCGCGATCCGGTCCTCCCCGGCAGCCGCTTGATTCTGATGTGTGCTCTGTCCAAGATTCGCCGCGGCCGGATGCTGGTCAGCCGCTTCCAAGGAGTTGTCGGCGAGACGCTGGTGGTCGAAGGTGTGATCAAGGGCATTCCAATTCCCGTGGAAGCGCTCACGCAATTGCGCAACAGCGCCGCCGCCGAATAAGGCGCAATCCGAAAACGGGGACTGGCTCCCGCATGTCGTTTTTCATCTGTGACGTAGGCGCAGGATCTAGGGTGCCTGTCCCCGTTTTCGAACGGGATCGAAGTGGAACCCGACCGCGCCTCGCTGCCCCCTGACACTGTCAGCTCACGCCGCTCCGCGCTGCTGCGTCGCCTGCCGCGCCCACTCGAGCCAGTTCGTGATTTCCTCGCGATCGGGCGGGCGGCTGCTGCCGAGTATCCTTCGCCCCTCACGCGTCGTCGCGAACTGGGTGGCGGCAGTGAGGATCTCGTCGACCGACGCCGCACAGATCTCGTCGGGCGTGGTGAAGTCGCAAGCGACCAGGATTTGAGCGTCATGCCCACGCAGGTTGGGAACCGTGCAAACCAACGACGCTTGGTCTTGCCAATCCTCGATCACTTCCGGCGTGATGTGCCGCGTACGCAGTTGTTTGGCAACCTGCTCCGGATCGCAGTTGAGCAGATCCCGCACGGTCTTGATCCCCGCCGGTGCCAAACGCTTCGCCGTCTTCGGACCAATCGAAGGAGCATCGACGACCTGATGTTCCGGCATCAGATAGTAACGCGCCGCCGTCGCATGGTCGCTCGCCTGCGAGGCCTTCGCGGCAGCGCGTGGTTTCGTAATGCTCGCTGCTGCAGGTCGAGTGGCCCGCGATGACTCGACTGCGGGCACATCCACACCATGTTGCTGGCCGAAAGGACCCAGGGGCTGGCGAGCCAAATCGTCGAGCGAAACATGCAACACCTCTTCCGCATGCAACCGACGCACCTCGCGGTCATCCGCCGGCATCGTCTTGTCCACGCGACCGCCGCGCTGCAACTCGTCGTACATTGCCTTGACGACCTTGCGATCGCCCGCGTCGGCGATCTTCTTCGTGACCCAGCTTATCGGGATGGTGAGCGTCGCCAGGTATCCGGCCAGCGTGATGCCGGTTCGCGGTGGCTCGACATCGGCTTCGTCAAAGATCTGTTCCAAGACGCGAGCGAAGCCAACCATCGCCCGGCCCAATTGCTGAGCGAAAATGTCTTGCAGAGCCGCATCCAAACCGCTGGGTGGATCTTTCACACCCGCGTCCAAGTTGTAGTGGTCGATAATCGTCTGATAGTGCTGATTCCCCAGTTCCGCCCCGGTGGTAATCATTTCGGCCAGCCAGGTGTTCCCATCAGGCACCGCCATTTCGGGATAACTTCCTGACGCTTCCCAGACGTCACGCCAAGCATCGTACGACTTTGTGACACTCCACTCGACGGCCCGATGGATCTGCGTCTCTTCCTCGGACTGCGCGGTGTGAAAGGGCATGAAGGGATCGCTGAAGTAGTGGCTCAAGACGCCCGCTGCGTAGATTGCTTGGCTCCAGGCCCCGCGTCGAAACTCCCGCACGGTCGTCAAGTACCACTCGTTCGCCTTCTCAATCGCTCCGCCCCAACCGTTCTGTTGGACGTGCAGCACATGGTTCTTGAAGTCCTTGAACTTCGTGTCCGGTGCCTTGGAACCATCCAGATACGCATCGAAGTAGTAGAGGAACAAATTCCGCCACCGCTCGGCGTCCTCGTCTTCCAGATGCCGCAGCGCATCGAGTGCCAGCTTGTGGTGCGTGCTGGTGCATTCGTTGGCGAACACGACGCGGAACAGCAACGACATGGGAACTTCCCCGCACAGGGACGCGCAGCGCTCGCGCACGACGCCAACGGACAGATAGGTATCGCAAGCATCGACCAACGCCACCCAAATCTTGAATCCGCTTCCTGCTAGCGACGTGGTCTTCTCACAGGCCGCTCACCACGCGGTCAGCGCCAACGCTCTGCCTCGTCGCGCATGCCGCAAGCTCCCGACTCGGCGTTCTCGTCCCGCAGCAACGCTCGCTGTTTGGCACGACGCCCAGCGAAGTGTGCGTGATAGAGCCCCCGCACGAAAAAAATACTAGCACCGCCGCAGCGGCTCCGATAGAATCTGCCGACACAGCGTGAAGCGACGCCCCCACATGCTCCGCAGGTCAGTTCAACTTGGTTTCATCGCTCCGAAGACATCACGACGAGCGATAAAACCCTATTCGTTATTTGGATCTGAGTACAGTGACCGGCAACAGAAGCAAGTTTTGACTTTGGGGCATCTCCATTGCTTGATCAGCTCATCGAAACCGCCAAGGCGATCATACCCATCGTTGATTTTGTCGCTGGGATTGGGCTCGCCGCCGTCTTCGGTACTGTCTTGCTAGCAGTCCTGAAGCGAAACGCTCAACTTCGTCAGTGGCGAAACTTCAAGGATGATCTCGAAGATTGGGCTGACAAACTGCTTTCGACCCACAATCGTCATCCGAAGGAACTTACGAACGACGAATGGAAATCGGAATGCGAATCGATGCTCTACGATGCCCAGTTTACCCCATCTGAGATTACACAGATCATGGACTTGGCTATAATCGTCGCGAAGGCGACTACCATCGATCTCCTCGACACTCGCGAACGGTAAGGAAACCGACCATGGCTACCGTGCCTCAATCCTCGGAAGAACGGGCCGTCGCGTCCCGAGAGCAGGCCCAACAGGCCAAGTTCGCTTCAAGAAGAACGAAGTCGCTGGCGCTCACAGCGTTCTTCGGCCTACTTTGCGTGGCCCTACTTGCATTCGGCCTCTCGATATTTGCGATTTGCGCACTTTTCATTTCATTGATCGGCGTTTCGAATTACTTTGCAGCCAACGGGCATCTGCATCGGCTTCAGAAACGTGAAAAACACCGCAAACGTTTAGCTCGGGATTTCTCAAAGCTCGAGCCGGATGATCCCACAGGCCGCACTTCACACGACCCGAAACCAAGCGGCGTTCCGACCCCGACGCGTTGACACCAACCCGTCGTTAGCGGTGCGCGAATCCTTGCCGGATGGCACGGAGTTCAAAGCCGTCTGGTCTTATCTGCGTCAGAGTGATGTAGCCATGCGTAATTCCCGGACAACGATTCAAGCGGACACGGCTGATTCAGACGGAGAAGTATGTGGTTGCGGTCGAGGTCGAGATGGTCATCCCGGTCGATGACCCTAGCGAGCCGTGCTACGAATCGGAAACGGTTCAACTCCTTCGGGACTTCGCGACGAGCGATAACACTCTATTCGTTCGGCGATGAAAAAGAGGAGGCCCCGCGAGGTGGCGAGGCGTCCAGAGGCGGTAGGATTCACTTGGCCTTCGCGGCATCCCGACACTTCACGGCGCACGCCCGGCAGGCTTCAGCACAGGCCATACACGCCTTATCGTCCTTGTGCTTCTCGCACTCGTCGGCACATTGATCGCATGCAAGGGCGCAAATCGCCATCATCGCAGCGGACATCGGCCCCTTTCGGGCCGCGATGGCGTCACACGCCCCGCAGATGTCGGCGCAATCAAGGCACAGCTTGATGCATTCCTTGCGGCCGACCTCGTCCAGGCACGCCGCCACGCACGCCAGACACGCCGTCCGGCAGTTGCCGCAATCGCCGCAACACACATTGGCGTCCTTGTTGTCCTCCGACCGCGCGGTGCCGCTCAGCCCGGTGACGCCCGCCAGCACGGCAGCCCCACCCATCATCATTTTTCGACGGTCCATCCCATTCTCCTGAAGTGTTACGGAGTCGCGGAGTCGGCTAACCGTTAGCCCGCTTCGCGGCCTCCTCGATTAGACAAAGTCCGCGTTCAAGCAAGACGATCACGCAATAATCAACGATTCG
>JBGTHH010000016.1:0-3312 GCA_041746275.1 Pirellulaceae bacterium
TGCGGGTAGGCATCGGCGATTTGCACAAAGGATTCGGGTTCATACGGCGTGAAGGCGGACACGTATTGCAGCCAAGCGAACTCATCCGCAGACATTCCCACGAGCTTGAGTACAATCTGCAAGACGTAGATACCGACCACAATGCCGATGGTGCGCCAGCGATAGCGGTCCCAAGACGACATGAGTGTCGCGAAGCCGGCGATCATCAATCCAAAGGCGAACAAGCTGACACTCGCCGGCAAAAACAGCAGCGGATCGACCAACTCGGACATAGGCACGTAGACGGTCTCGGAGGCGGCGAATGGAATCGGAATCTTGGAGCCGACTAACGGCAGCGGGAAGGGGAGTTGCCAAGAGGCGGTCACCTCCTGTTTGGCGAACGTGGTGCAGATGCCAATCCATGTGCCCAGCCAGGCCGAGAAGGCGAGCAGCGCCGTCCCCACGATCGTGACACCCGCTTGGCTGAGCAACACGGCGAGTCGACTCAAGGGCTGTGCCAACAGCATCTCCAGCGTGCCGCGTCCAAGTTCTCCACTGACACTGTCCGAACCGCGACTGATCGCCCAGATCGACACGCAACCCACGACGATCAATTCATCATAGGCCAGCGAAATCCGTCCTTCGTAGGTGATCAACCAAGTCAAATCGACCGACGTATAACGCTGCCAATCGCTTGGTAGTAGATCCAGGATCTCCTTGAAACGCCCCGTATCCAGGCGACCAACCAACCAGACTCGGAGCCAACAGAAGCTAATCAGCGCCAACGAACAGGCGGCTAGCAGCCATTTAGCTTCGTCGATGCGGCGTTTGAGCAGCGCGTGGATCACTCCGCCACCTCGCGGCTGCCGTGAAACTGGTCATAGATCGCCCGCAACCCAATTGGTTCGGCGCGAATTTCCTTGAGCGGCAGGGTGGCAAGCCAACTCAGTAATGTCGACAGTTCGTCGGCTTCGATCTCTAATTCCCCAGCCGCATCGACCACGATGGTGACACGCTCGGCCAAACCGTCGGGCAAGGGAGGTAGAGCGCCGGCCAGTGAGGCATGCAGGCGATGGCGGCGGCGAAGCTCCACGATCAATTGCGTATGCACGCAACGCCCCGCGCGCAGGATGGCCACGCGATCGCACACCTCCTCGACCTCGGAGAGTACATGGGAGGAAAAGATGACCGTGCGACCGGATTGCTTGGCCTCCGCGATCAATTCGATCACCGTGGCGCGCACCGACGGATCGAGATTCGCGGTCGGCTCGTCCAGGATCACCAACGGTGAGTCGGTGGCCAGGGTGGCCGCGAGGGCTAACTTCTGACGCATGCCCGTAGACATAAACGCCACGCGTCGAGAGAGTTCCAGCTCAAGACGCTCGGCTAGTTCCAATGAACGGCGTAGGTCGCCACCCGGGCGGACTTCGGCAAAGAATCGCAGTACATCCCTGCCACGCATCGGACGATACAGTCGCGCTTCGCCGGGCAGGTAAGACACCAAGCGACGCGCGGCGACGGATTGACGCTGGCAATCGAGTCCACCGATCGTCGCACGGCCTGACGAGGGGCGCAAATAGCCGAGCAATAACCGCAACAGGGTTGTCTTGCCGGCACCATTGGGTCCCAGCAGCCCAAAGACCTCACCCTGTTCGACGACGAGCGAACATTGGTCCAACGCCACGAACGGGCCGTAACGCTTGCTGAGCGAGTGCGTTTCAACAAACAACACGAAATCTCCGCAGCTCGCTTCCGTGGAACACGTTACTTCGGCGCGATCGTGCAGATCATCCGCTTCCCGTTCTGCTGCGGCGGCGTCTCCAGCTTGCCATACTCGCTGAGTGTTTCGATCACGCCGAGGATGACTTTGCGACCTTCATCGACATGTGCCATCTCGCGGCCACGGAACAAGACCGAGACCTGTACCTTGTCCTTATGCTTGAGAAAGCCGATCGCTTGTTTGATCTTGAAGTCGATGTCGTGTTCGCCCGTCTTGGGACGCAGACGAATCTCCTTGGTCTTGGTGTTGTGGCCGTGTTGGTTGGTCTTCTTCTTTTTGTCGTATTTGAACTTGCCGAAGTCCATAATACGACACACGGGTGGCTTCTCGTTGGGAGCCACTTCGACCAAGTCGAGCCCCGCTTCGCGCGCTTTGGCGAGCGCTTCGTCGGTGGAGATGATACCAAGCTGGCCACCGTCCGCTCCTACCACGCGAATGGGAGAGACACGGATGTGCTCGTTAATCCTTGTTTTGACGCGTTCGATCGTAAATACCCTTTCCTGTTAGTAACAACACAAGGGAACCTTACAACGTTGTGAGTTCCCAGTCGGTAACCGTCACGAATCCCATGAACTTCCGAACTGTGAGTATCCCTGACAAGCGTAGCCTGCGTCAACGGTTTCGATCCGAATTTCCGGCAGTCGAGCTCAGTATTCGTTTCCAGCCGCTCGATCGCTCAGTCCCGCGTGACCGCCAAAGGTCTTGCGGACGGTGCGGGCCGCGATCTCGTCCTGGAACTTGCGAACCGCCTCCGCGACCGTCATCGCTCCTAAATCGCCTTCGATGCGATCGCGCACCCCCACGGTGCCGTTCTCGGCATCGCGTGGCCCGACGACCAGCATGTACGGGATTAGCTCGAGTTGGGCATCGCGGATCTTGGCTCCTAGTTTTTCCGAACGATAGTCGCTGGCCACGCGCAAACCGGCGTCGAGCAAGGCTCGTTCGACTTGTCGGCCATAGTCTTCCGACTTCTCACTCACCGTCACCACGCGAACCTGTTCGGGGGCCAGCCACAACGGGAAGGCACCGGCAAAATGTTCGATGAGCACGCCCATGAAACGCTCCATCGAACCCAGCGGCGCGCGATGGATCATCACCGGCCGATGCGGGGTGTTGTCGGGACCGATGTACTCCAGATCGAACCGTTCGGCACTCGGCAGATTGTAGTCGAGCTGCACCGTGCCCAGTTGCCATTCGCGTCCGATGCAGTCGTTGACGACGAAATCCGCCTTAGGTCCATAGAACGCCGCTTCGCCCAACTCCTCGGTGAACTCGATGCCCAGACTCTGACAGACTTCGACCAAGGCCGACTGCGCCCGCTCCCAATTCTCTGCGTCCCCCACGTACTTGTCGCTGGTCGGATCGCGGAAGCCGAGTCGCACGCGATAATCCCGCAGACCCAGGCTATCGAGCACGAACCGGGTCATCTCGATGCAGCCTTTGAACTCGTCCGCCACCTGCTCGTCGGTACAGAAGATATGCGCGTCGTCCTGGCAAAAGCCCCGGACGCGAGTCATTCCGGATAGCTCGCCCGACTTCTCGTAGCGATAGAC
>JBGTHH010000017.1:0-3046 GCA_041746275.1 Pirellulaceae bacterium
ATCACTGCAAGACTCCGCTCAGCTGGAATCGAGGTACGGCAATTCAGCGTTGCCCGGCCGTCCCCCATCGCTTCTACATCCACGACCCAGTTTTTCTTCCAGACGTCCGGGTCGATCTCGTCGACCAACCCCGCTTCGCGCATCGCATCCCGGAATTTGGCGCGGTACACGATCGAAGCCGCTTTCTCTGGCAGCAGAAAGTTCTCGGGTCCGGCTCGCCATTGTGACCCGTCTTGGCTCACGCCTCCGCCGGGAACCACAAAGTGAACGTGTGGATGATAGACCATTGGATTGAGTCCTTCTTCCAGTCTCAGGCCCAGCGAATAGATGGTCCAGAAGTACGCCGCGTTGCGATGTTGCTTGACGGCTCCGATCAGTCGATGCACTTCGTCGATGGTCAGAACCGACGGAAGTGTCTTCTGCTTGGGGCGGCGGAGCTTCCTGAGCACATCCCAGTCGCGTGGCTCGGTGAACGTATAGAAGAACTTGATGCCGCTGTAGGCGACACCCAAGGTGCCGGGAGAGAAGTTGCAATCGTTGATCAGGTGCAGCAGATACTCGCCGACCTGCTGTTCGGTGAGTTGATCGGGCGGCGTGTTGTAAAAGCAAGCCAGTTTACGAACTTCTCGCAGGTATCCATCATGGGTGCGTTGGGCCATGCCGCGCAGTTGCAGATCGCGGCTCATGCGTTGACGCAGTGCGCGTTTGTCGGAGGACGGGTTACGGGAAGAATCGTTGTTGCCAGAGTTAGAGTGAGACATCGAAGAACTCCTTGTTGAGAGAGCGACTCAACAAGAAAACGGTTTGCGACACTTTCGCCTGCCGACCGCCAGCGACTAGAATACGCTAGTCGCTTGGGAGTGCATGGCCATCAGCATTGTCTCCTTGTTGAGAGAGAAAACCGATGATGCTCGGCCAGCACTCCTGCGGCAACCTTTCCCGCCGCGCCAGCGGCTCACTTGAACCATCGCATGCACGGGAGCGGCGGTGGCCAGCGGATTTTGGAATCAATGTCAACTCCCGCCGCCCCGTGATGCTGGCCGTTCTGTGGATAGGCACACGCCCGGCCTTAACGCTTGACGTTATTACCGTGTGGCGTTATGCTTGCAGGCATGATTCGAAGCTTTCGCGACCAGCAAACGGAAAGGATCTTCCGGCGCGACCGTGTCAAAGGATTCTCGCAGGATGTTCAGCGAGCGGCGCTGCGTAAGCTCGTGATTCTCGATGCGGCTGAATCACTCGATGACTTGCGCGTTCCGCCCGGCAACCGCCTTGAGAAACTCAAGGGTGGTCGCAAAGGTGATTACAGCATCCGCGTTAATGACCAATGGCGCATCTGCTTCGTTTGGTCGGATGGTGATGCGAATAATGTCGAAATCACGGACTATCACTAGGAATCGCTAATGGGTACAAAAAAGATCGCGCCGGTTCATCCCGGAGAAGTCCTGCTGACGGAATTCTTGGAACCGCTTGGCATCAGCCAATACCGTCTCGCCAAGGATATTAATGTGCCGCCACGCCGCATCAATGAGATCGTCAAAGGAGCACGGGCAATCACGGCAAACACTGCGTTGCGGCTTGGGCGATACTTCGCGACCTCCGAGCGTTTCTGGCTGAATCTTCAATCGCACTATGATTTGGAAACTGAACGCGATCGCCTTGGTGCTTCGCTGGAGAAAGAGGTTCAGGCTATGGCGCACCCCAGCAGTCTCGCGTGACCGCAACGGAAGGAGCGGAAGGTGCGGCGAGTTCGCTCGCGTTGCACGGTTGAGCAACTGCCTGCCACACGATGATAGAGGCGGCCGAAGTTCGTTGCCAACTCCAGCCACGCCGAGGACTCGATCCCCAAGCGAATCAAGATCGGCGACATTGATTCCGGGATCACGCCGCGTTTTCCCTCGACCACCTAACGGCCTGTCCAGTCGAGCAACTCCAGGTACTCGGGAAGCGACATCGGCAGAGATGAGCCATGGGGATGAGCCATGGGGACAGCCAGCTATCTCAGTCGTTCATCGTCCCCGTGCATCCCCCGAGGCAATGATTCTCGGTCAGCAGAAACTTCCAATAAAACGAGGCCACGTGCTGGATCGTATCGACGCGGAACCATTGCCGAGTCAGTTTGAAGCGAATTCCACCGATGGCTCGCTCGAGGTTCGCCGCCGAATACATGGACTCCGAAGTGTTGCACAGCCGAAAGGTTGCCGCCACGACTTTGACACACGCCTCGCGGTAACGCTCGCTACGCTGCCGATCACCAACCGCAAGGGCTAGTTGATACGCGGCCGGCAGCCCTTCGGCACCGCTCTGTTGGGCGCTTACTGCGCGGTCAGCGTAACAGCCGCACAACCGCGACGTCCAGAAGCGAGGAACATCGTGCCACTGGACGAGATGAGCTTTACAAATTGAGTTTTGGATGACAGAGCAACTGACGTAGCGTCTCGATGCCTAGGGGCTTGACGATATGTTCGTCGAAGCCAGCTTCGATTGACTTGGATTGATCCCCCTCTCCCGTAAGAGCGACCAATAATACGTCCCGACCTTCATCACACTCCCGAAGTCGCCGAGCAACGGCGTAGCCATCTAGTTTTGGAAGTCTAAGGTCCGATAGGACGATTTCGGGTCGAAACAACATGACCTTTTCAACAGCGGAGACGCCATCGTGAGCCATCTGAACCTCATGCGGTCCAAGCTTACTGATAAGTAGGGAGAGCATCTTTGCTGCTCCCACATTGTCTTCGACAATTAGAAAGCGACGTGCTCGGGACTCCACATCCTCTCGGTAAGTTAGGTCGGTTAGTATGCTTTCCAAGATTGTTGGTTCCGGGGGTTTGACCAGATGATGATCGAAACCCGCTTCCGCCGTGCGGCGACGGTCTTCTTGCTGGCCCCAGCCGGTCAACGCCGCCAGCACCACACTCCCCAGCCCGGGCGTCTGGCGGATTCGGCGGGCTACTTCATAGCCGTCCATCCCCGGCATCCCAATGTCCAGGAACACCACGTCCGGAGTGTAGGTTTTTATCATCTCTAGCGCGGCCATGCCGCTGTA
>JBGTHH010000018.1:0-2786 GCA_041746275.1 Pirellulaceae bacterium
GATGCAAGCGAATGTGCTGCGCCGCATCGCCGAATTGGATACCGCCGATCGCGAGATCGTGCGTGACGTCGAACAGCATTTGAAAGAGGCCCTCTCTAACGAACTGCGTAGGGCCAAGAATCGAGCGGTTGGTTTGTCGACCGTCGCCTCGATACTAACCGCCGCGGGGGAAGCCCGTGGACAATTGGTATCAAGTCTGACGACGCACGCGCGCAGCTTGACTCAGGAACTCGGTCAGACCGAGGAGTCGTCCGCGGACTCGCGTGACCAGTCGGAGCGAGAAGCACTCGCACTACGGGTTCGCAGCGACGCCAAACGACCGCTCCACGAGCAACCGGCTGCCGCGCAACATGCTCCCCTCGTGCGAGCGAACCCGCTACGAGAGCGCATGCCAACTCGCGAGGCTCAATCCCCGGAGGACATCGAGCCGCCAGCGAATCCGCAGGCATGCACCATCGTGTTCACGTTCGACGAGTTATCGCAACTATCCGATCAGGCACTCGCGCGGATCTTCCGCCGGGCGGACTCCAAGCTGGCACTGTTGGCGTTGGCCGGAGCGTCGCCACCCTTCGTGGATCGTCTGCTGCGTCAGCTACTGCCACGCGAAGCGACTGCCCTGCGGACGCGGATGGAACAATTGGGGCCGTTGCGATTGAGCGATATCGAGCAGGCACAAGTGACGATCGCCAGACTGGCGGCGGAGCTGATCGAAGTTGGTGAGATCGCCCGCCCGCGGATCGAATCCTTTGTCGTGGCGGCTTAGGCGAATACACAAGATCGAGAAAGCAGTCATGGCCGGCATCATCAGATCAGGACAATTCGAGACCGCGACGGCCGAAGTCCACTCGGTGGCGTTCAACTTTCAAGACATGGCCGAGCGGGCCAACGATTACCTCGCCGTGGTCCGCCAGCAAGCCGAACAGATCCTGAAGACCGCCCAAGCCGAAGCCAAGCAGATCGCGGCCAAGGCTCAGGAACAGGGGCGGCAAGCGGCACTCCAAGAGGCTCAACGAGCGGTCGGCGCGACACTGGATCAGCAATTGGCGACGCTGATTCCCGCATTGCAGCAGGCAGTACACGACATCCGTCACTCCAAGTCCGCTTGGTTGGCTCATTGGGAAACGCAGACGATTGTCTTAGCCACGGCGATTGCCGAACGCGTGGTCCGTCGCGAAGTGAGTCGGACGCCGCAAATCACGCTCGATCTGATTCGCGAAGCATTGGAGTTGGCGATGGGCGCGGGGCAGATCACCGTCCACTTGAGCCCGGCGGACTACGAAGCCCTGCGCGACCGCACCCACAGCCTCGCACTGCAACTTGGCCCATTGGCCTCCACGAATATCGTCGCCGATGCCGCCGTGACTCCCGGCGGATGTCGTGTCGTCACGGAGTGTGGTGTGGTTGACCAGACGTTCGAATCGCAACTCGCGCGCATTACCGAAGAGCTCTTGTGACATGAATCACCTGATCGCACAACTGGCCTCCATCCAACCCGCGGCCTTGGAAGGTAGCGTGGCACGTACCGAGGGTCTGCTCACGGCCGTCGCCGGACTGGCGGCTCCGGTCGGATCGATTGTCGAAATCCAGCGGCAAGGCAGTGAGTCGATCGAGGGCGAAGTGATTGGCTTTCGCGATCACCTGACGTTGGTTTATCCGTTCAGCTCGTTGTCGGGCGTGCGGCGTGGCAACCGCGTGCGACTCAAACGCACTTCAAAGTACCTGCGCGTCGGTAATGAACTCCTGGGGCGTGTGGTGGATGCTCGGGGTCGCACCACGGATCGTTTGGCGAAGCCCGCGTTTCCTGATCGGGTTCCCCTGGAACGACGTGCTCCACCCGCGACCGAGCGACCTCCCATCCATCAGCCCTTGTCCACGGGAGTCCGTGCGATTGATGGACTGCTAACGTGCGGACGCGGCCAACGGATTGGTATTTTCGCCGGTTCCGGTGTGGGCAAAAGCGTGCTGTTGGGAATGATGGCTCGATATACGTCAGCGGACGTGAATGTCATTGCCCTGATTGGCGAACGCGGACGCGAAGTCAATGAATTCATCGAGCGTGATCTGGGACCGCAAGGTTTAGCGCGCAGCGTGGTGGTGGTCGCGACCAGTGACGAGCCCGCCTTGCTCCGCTTGCAGGCCGCCATGACCGCGACGGCGATCGCCGAGTACTTTCGCGATCAAGGGAAAGACGTGTTGCTGCTGATGGATTCGCTCACCCGATTCGCGATGGCTCAACGCGAGATTGGCTTGGCGGCCGGCGAACCACCGGCCACGCGAGGCTATCCGCCATCGATGTTCGGCCTGCTCCCGAAACTGGTCGAGCGCGCGGGCCGCAACTCGCTGGGCAGCATTACAGCGTTCTATTCCGTGCTCGTGGAAGGAGACGATACGAACGAACCGGTGAGCGATACGGTTCGCGGCTTGCTGGACGGTCACATCCTCTTGTCTCGCGACATCGCGGCGCGAGGGCATTATCCGGCGATCGATATCCTGCCGAGTCTCAGCCGTTTGATGTCGGTGGTGGCGTCTCCGGAACAGCGCGTCGCCGCGCAAGCGATTCGTGAACTGCTGGCCGTCTATCGGGATCACGAGGACCTGATCTCCATTGGGGCCTATCGACAAGGCTCGAATCCTGCCGTGGATGCCGCTTTGTTGTTGATCGGAGAAATCAATGCATTTTTGCGGCAACCAGTACAAGATGTCTGCACCTTGAACCAGACCATTGCCGAACTGCTGCGGCTGGGAGCACGCTGTGCCGCGGCCCGCGGCGCTAATCCCGCTAACGT
>JBGTHH010000019.1:0-2910 GCA_041746275.1 Pirellulaceae bacterium
CGTCGGCTCCGGCGGAAAGGACATGGATGCCCCTTTGTTCGAGTTCCTTTTTCGTGGCCCGCCAGTTGAACTTCGAAAGGGCCTGTTTGCGGGACATTTGTCGCCCCGCTCCGTGAGACGCCGACCGCAAACTTTCGGGATGTCCCTTGCCGCGCACGACGTAGGCGGGATCGGCCATCGATCCCGGAATGACACCTAACTCGCCCAGGCTGGCTGGCGTGGCTCCCTTGCGATGCACGACCATCTCACGGCCGAAATGCGTTTCCTTCCAAGCGAAATTGTGATGGTTTTCCACACCGCCGATGATCTTCGCTCCAAGCAGCTTCGATACCAACTGATGAATCACGTCATGATTGGCGGCGGCATAGTCCCCCATCAAATTCATCGCCGCCCAATACGCCTGCCCTTCGTCACTGTCGAGCGACATCCAGGAGAGGTAAGCCAGATCGGCGTATTTGGCCGGAAGCTGGGCGCGGGCGATATTGCTGTAGGTGGAGCAGACGGCCGCGCCCACTCCGCGACTACCGCTGTGGCTTAACAATGCCACGTATTCTCCCGCGTCCAGTCCCAGATCGGGATCTTGTCGCGGCAAGGTAAGCACACCGAACTCGACGAAATGATTGCCCGATCCCGACGTGCCCAGTTGCTTTCGCGCGCGGTCCTTATTCTCGCGAGTGATCCGTGTGATGGTCCAATCCTGATCCATGACGGCGTGGTCGCGAGGAATCTCGTGTTCTACTCCCACGCCAAAGCGCGTGCCACGTTCCAGAGCATTCTGAAAGAGCTTGAACTTGCCGCTTAACGTGCTGGGCGGCAGATCCATAACGGACAGCTTCATACGACAGGCAATGTCGACGCCGACCGCATAGGGAATCACGGCATTGTCGACCGCCAGGACACCACCGATCGGCAAGCCGTATCCCACATGGGCATCGGGCATCAACGCCCCGTAGGTGGCGAGCGGCACCGAGCAGGCTTGTTGCATCTGAAGCTGAGCGGCGGCATCGATCCCCGCCGCTCCCCACGTCCGATAGGCCACGGGAGCGGGACGAACGTCGTCGCGTTCCGCCAGCAGCGTGCGGGCAAACTCCCCACACAACTCGTCATCCAGGAACTGTTCCGGCCGCTCCAATACCAATTGAAGCTGCCGTTTCAGATCGTTCCCTTTCCACTTCCCCGACTTCGAGAGATCTTGAACCGCGATGATGGCCTGCGGCACGCAGTGCGGAGGAACTCCCAGTTTTTCCAGTTGCCGACGATTCATGATGTGCTCCTGTGCGACGTTCACACAAGAGACATCCTAGCAATCCCGGTGGTTCACTGCGATCAATCGGTCGCCGCTCTCGATTACATAGGCCTGTCCGAAAAGGGGACAGCCCCTCTCCGGCGAGGCCAAACATCCAGTGACATCGACTCGCCTCCAAAGGGTCAGCCCCTTTGCGGACGCTCGCTTAGGTTTCCTCGACCAGTTCGGCAGCCAGTTCCTCGGGTGCTGCGTGGGCCACATCGGAGTCGACCTCGGTTTCCGTCAGCTCGGGAGTACGCAGTTGTTGGTATCCCAAGTCGCGGAGCACTTCGAGAATCTCGCTGCACGTCGGGAACATGCGGCCGCTGGATCGCTTATACGCGTCCATCGCTTGCATGAATTCGATCTCTTGGTCCGAGTAGTCGCGTTCGCAGGTGGTCGGGTCGATCTGACGGCGACGAGGTGTCTTGCGTCGTGGACGCTGCCGGAGATCATCGGCAACGGGCGCATGGGCTCGGCGTTGGTCTTCATTTAGACGCCGCTCCGCAGCTTCGCGGCGCTCCAAGGTGATGTCGTTCTTCTTCGCAAGTGCCACAAGTATTCCTCCAAAGCGTGAGCCCGCGGAATACCCTTCCATAGGTGTACGGCTAGCAATCCGGCTATAGAGAGATACGATCGGAAGTTGACCGTGTGAAAATGAACCGCTTGGGAAAACAAGTCGGTTATTCCGGATCGTGCGGCATGATCGGAAATTGGCGTTTAAGCGAAGATGCAGGTTGCGCGGATCGACAGGCGGGTTGGAAGCTCCATCGGCGGAGCGGTGGGAGTCGCGGGAAGTTGAACACGTCCAGATAGGTCAGCCGATGGATGGACCGGCCGCGCGAAAACGAGCTTGAGGTTCGCCGTGTTGCGGTGGGTTATATCCAGGCAACGTGCGGCGCAAGGTATCCAAAGCCAGATTAAAGGTGAGCGCCAGAGGGCGCATCCCGATGGCCAGGCGATCCACGGAGTCAAAAGAATCGATACTCTGATCGGAGATTCTGGAGACCCATTCCCGCAACAATAAACGCAAGTCCTCGGTAGCGCGATCGTTTGCCAGTTCTTGAGCCGAATTGAACGAGCCCGACACACCCAGGGCCAAGCCCCCGTTTTCTGCCTTGTTCTGACGCGCCATCTCGGACAATGGTCCCATGAACGACAACAACGCCACGATGAGTGAGGCAGCGGTGGCAAGGCTGATGACGATCCATCGCCTTCGTTGGGTCGCGCGTCGCGTAATATACATCTGATCCAGTACGCGATGTCCCAGGTCGCGAGGTGCTGGCGGGATCGACATGGCACGTAGGCCCGTAAACAGTCGATCCTGCGCCCGCAATGTGGATTGGCACATCGGACACGACTGCGCGTGCTCGACGATCCCGCGATCAGTTTCGACCGCGACGCGTTCGTCGAGCAACTGCTGAAGACGTTCCTCAAATTTTACGCACTGCATAGCTCGACTCCTGTACCACTTCACGCTCCTGAAGGAAGCGGATCAATTCCAACCGGGCTCGATGAATCCACGTTTTAATCGTCCCCAAGGGACGGCTCATCGCTTCGGCAATCTGTTCGTAATTCAGTTCATGTTCATGAAATAGGATAAAAGCTTGGCGGTAGTCGGGACG
>JBGTHH010000020.1:0-6438 GCA_041746275.1 Pirellulaceae bacterium
GCAGGAAGTCGCCGAACAGTTCGACCGGGTCGATCGCTTGGACGACATCAACCAAGTTACCCATCAACCCTTGGCGAAGTGAATCATGAGTCTGTGGAAGATCGCTTGGCGTAGCATCCAGCAGCGGGGCTTGGCGTCGGCCCTCACGGCGTTCTCCATGGCGCTGGGCGTGATGCTGGTCGTCACGGTCTTGTCCATCCACGGCGTGGTCGCGCAATCGTTCAGGAACAACTCGAGCCTGGGCTACAACTTGATCGTGGGAGCCAAGGGCGGCAAGCTGCAGTTGACGTTGAACACCGTCTACTATCTCAGCCAGCCGGTCGAGAACATCCCCTACGAATACTTCCTCGAATTCACGCGCGGTGACGAACGTTCGCAGGCCATGCGGCATTCGATCCGTTCTCACGTGCATCACGCACAGTGGAACGCGCTGGAAACCGCCGCGCTGACCGATATGCAGGGCTTGGCCGGCATGGGCAATTTGTTGGCCCTGGAGGCACTGAAAGCCGCCGATGCTCAGAACTTGGACCTGCAACGCCCCGGCAAATTTGGTCCGTTCACATCGTTGGCGATTCCGTTATGTCTAGGGGACTATTTCGGTCAGTTTCGCGTCGTTGGTACGACCCCGGACTTGTTCAACAAATTAACCTTCGGGCCGTACGATGATCAGACGTATGAGTTCGCCGACGGTCGCAACTTCGAACAGTGGAATGCCGAGAACGGCTATTTCGAAGCGGTCGTGGGAGCCACCGTCGCTCGCGAAATGCACGTCACCATCGGACAAGGCATCTCGCCTTCGCACGGCGATCCGGAAGGGGAAGGGCATGACCAACAATTCACGGTCGTCGGCATTTTGAAGCCCACAGGCACACCCAACGATCGCGCGGTCTTCATCAATATCGAAGGCTTCTACTTGATGGAGGATCATGCCAAGCCACTGCCCGAAGAGGAATTGGCCGAAGGCGAACTGGCCAGCGCTCCCGTCGTGACGGGAGAGACTGCGCCAGCAACGGCCAAATCGACGAGCCAGCGGCCCGAACCGTTACCGCTGGAGCAACGGGAGGTCACCGCCGTTTTGTTGCGCACGTTGAATCCGATGGTGGCGATCGGGCTGCCCACGACAATTAACGAGGGTCCGGTGGCTCAATGTGTGCTGCCGATTCGCGAGATTACAAACCTTTTCTCCTTCATCGTGGCACCGATCCAAGCCGCTTTGCTCGGCATCACGGGGCTAGTCTGCCTGGTCTCGGGAATCAGCATTCTCGTCAGCATTTACAACTCGATGAGCGACCGCAAGCACGAAATTGCTGTCATGCGGGCGCTGGGTGCGAGTCGCGGCACGGTGATGACGGTGATTCTATTTGAGTCGATTCTGCTGTCCGTCGGCGGGGGGGCTTTGGGGTGGTTTGCCGGCCACGCGTTGATGGCGAGCCCGCCCGTCAGTGGCTATGTCGAGCAGCAGACGGGGGTGCCGATAGGCTTCACCAGCTTCGCTCCGCCACTGGAAAGCCTTGAGTTCGCCGGATTAGGCCCCATAATAACGAAGGTACCGCCGGAGTTGCTGCTGATTCCCGCCTTGATTTTGCTGGCCATTGTCGTGGGATTCCTCCCGGCCATGGCTGCTTACCGAACGGATGTGGCCAAGTCCTTGGGGTCTTGAACCAGCGGAGCGACGAACGGTACGGTACGATAGTGGTATCCATTCGCCCCGAAACACGCACAAAGGAATGAAGCCATGTCCCGCTGGGCATCGTTGAGTTGGTTATTGGCAGTCGTTGTCCTCAGCAACAGCCTGACGGCCACGGCCACCGCCTGTCCCTTCTGTGCCGCCGTGTCGCAGACTTTCACCGAAGAGATCGACACGATGGATGCGGTGGTTATCGCCGAGCTCGTCAAGCTACCAGTCAAGAGTCCCGAAGTGGATGGTGTGGCGAGCCGCGAGCCGATGAAGGCCACTTTTAAGATTATTCAAGTGATTAAGGGTGGGCAGCACCTGCTCGAAACCACGACGATTGAAACGATCTACTTTGGTGACGGGAAGCTGGGCCGTCCGTTCCTAATCATGGGAGTCGAGCCGCCCAAGATCATGTGGTCCACGCCGATGCAGTTGACGGATCGAGCTCGCCAATACATTCCCGACTTGCTCACGTTGCCCAAAGAGGGTGCGGACCGCTTGGAGTTTTTCCAAAGGCACCTGGAAGACCCGGACGAAATGCTGGCCCGGGATGCTTATGACGAATTCGCCAAGGCACCCTACGCGGCGGTCATCGACCTGAAGCCCAAAATGGATCATGCCAAGCTGGTCGAGTGGATTCAGGACGGCGACATCCCCGCGAGTCGCCGACGTCTGTATTTGACCATGCTCGGCGTCTGCGGCTCGGCCGAGGACCTGCCGATGCTGGAGGCCATGCTGCGTTCGGATGATCGCAAAGCCAAATCCGGGCTCGACGCGCTGATTGGCTGCTACCTGACGTTACGCGGCGCGGACGGGATGGGAGTGGTCGAGGAACTGTTCCTCAAGAATGCCAAGGCGGAATACGCGGACACCTACGCGGCCATCATGGCACTGCGGTTTCACGGCAGCGAGACCGATATCATTCCCAAGCCACGCATCCTGGAAGGCTTACGCTATATGCTCGATCGACCGCAGCTCGCGGATCTGGTGATTCCCGATCTCGCCCGGTGGGAGGATTGGGAATCGTTGCCGAAGCTGGTGAAGCTCTTTAAGGAAGCGGACGAAAAGTCGAGTTGGGTGCGTGTGCCGGTGATCAACTACCTGCGCGCCTGCCCCAATCCCGAGGCGGCAGAGCAGATTAAAGAGTTGGAGAAGATTGATCCGGCGGCGGTCAAACGCGCGAATACGTTCTTTCCCTTTGGAGGTTCCGCCGGCGCGGCCGCTCCGGCGGAAAGTTGAACTGCGAACGGCGATCCGCCGTAGATAGGTATCAGAATCCCCGATCCAGTTCTCGGGACACCTCTGGACAACTGGATTAATACATCCCTCGATACCATGAGAAGAAACAGAAATGAGTAGCAATCCCGCCACCTTGGAATTAGCACGAGAACAAGGATTCGAACCATATCGCGCGGTCAGCAAAGGGGCCGTTCTGTCGGTGATCTTGGGCGGCTGTTCGCTACTAGGGTTGTATTCTCCCACGTTGTTGGCTCTGGCCGCTTTGGGAGCCGTGCTCGGCATGATGGCCTTCCGCACAATTCAACGTTATCCCAACGAGCTCACTGGCTCCTGGCTGGCGGTTTCGGGCGCGATGTTGGGTAGCGTGATCTTCGTTGCCGGAGTGGTCCGCCACTCGTACATCTACGCGACGGAAGTTCCGGAAGGGCATCTACGCATCTCGTTCGCCGAACTGCAGCCTGACAAAAAGCAGCCGCACCTGCCCATTCCTCCCTCGGCACTCGAACTGAATGGACAGAAGGTTTTTATCAAAGGCTACCTGTATCCCGATGGACAGCAATCCAACATCACGCGGTTTGTGTTGGTCCCGGATCTGGGGACCTGCTGCTTCGGCGGCCAACCCAAACTGACCGACATGATCGAGGTAAAGCTGGAGGAACCGCTTCAAACCATCTATTCGATGAAGAAGCGAAAGCTGGCCGGTGAATTGAAAGTCGATCAGGCAGTCAAACCCGTTTCGGGTCTGGGCGGCGTGTACTATCAACTAAAGGCAGATCATCTGAAATGAGTGTACGCCAAGGAATCATTCGAGTCTGTTGGGCGTTCGCTTTCCTCGCTGTGCTGAGCTCGAGCGCCCCTGCTGGCGATCCACTTGGCAAGCCGAAAGACATTACCTTCGACGATATCAAGTTCGATATGGAGAAGGGCGCTCCCTTCACGCGCTCGATGTTGCCCGAGAAAGTCGAAAAGCTTGCGGAGCAACCGATTCGCATCCGCGGTTACATCCTGCCCAGTTTTCAGCAGAAGGGCATCAAACAGTTCGTGCTGGTGCGGGACAACATGGAATGTTGCTTCGGTCCCGGTGCCGCGTTGTATGATTGCATCCTGGTCGAGATGGCTCCAGGCAAATCCGCGTCCTTCACTGTCCGACCTGTCTCCGTGGAAGGGAAGTTCGAGGTCAGTGAATTCCTCGGCCCGGACGGCAAGCACTTGGCGATCTATCGACTGGTCGGCGAAGACGTCAAGTGACACTTGGCTGAATATCCGAGGTGCATGAGCTAGGGTGTCACTCCGGCCAGGTTGCGATTAGCTTGCCAGCACGAGGACCCTCTGTTCAACGCTATCGAAGTCATCCTGATCGCAACTCCCTTTCCAAGAGACCGTTCATTTACCCAAGGAGACCATTTATGGCCACGTTTATCACGACAATCAAATTCACACAGCAAGGCCTCAAGGGGATTGATGAAACGACCAAGCGGGCGGCGGCACTCAAGGCGGCCGGCAAAAAGATGGGGGTCAAGGTCACGGATATCTACTGGACGTTGGGGGATCACGACGGCGTGTTGATCTTTGACGCCGCGGACGACGAAACAGCCACCACCTTGCTCTTGCACTTGGGGGCCGCGGGCAACGTCCATACGTCGACCGAAAGAGCCTTCACGGCGGCCGAGATGGACAAGATTTTAACCAAGGTGCATATCGGCTGAGGTCGACCAAACTGGCGAACCGATCGACTATAATGCGAGGCGAGGAGAAACAGTCCGATGGCTCGCGAACGAAGAAATCTTAGATCGGCCCGTGTGATTCATGCCGACACTGTCTGCGGCGTGGCATTGTCATTCTGCGCGGCGATATTGCTACTTGCGTTCGAGCGGGGAACAGCCGCCGAACCCGCCATCGCGGAGAAACCGGCGATCGAGTTCTTCGAGGCCAAGATTCGTCCGGTCCTGGTGCGACATTGCTATGAGTGTCATTCGACCGAGGCGCAGGCGGCCGAGGGCGATTTGCGACTGGACTCGCGACAGGGACTGCGGGCGGGAGGCACGCGTGGTCCAGCCATCGTACCGGGTCAGCCGGACGAGAGTCTGTTATTGACGGCGATTTCGCATGCCGATCCAGACCTGATGATGCCTCCCAAGAAGGCTCGACTTGGTGCGGAAGTCATCGCCGACATTCGCCGTTGGATCGAGATGGGAGCACCCGACCCGCGAGACGCGACCGAGCAACCCGCTCCACGCACGGGAATCGACCTCGAGGCCGGTCGGCGGTTTTGGGCCTATCAGACACCGCGCGCCGCGTCCCTGCCGGAAGTGACGTCGCCAGAATGGATTCGCCAACCGTGGGACCGCTTCATTCTCCAACGACTCGAGCAGGCGGGGCTCACGCCGTCCCCCGACGCCACTACGGTAACGCTCCTGCGGAGGTTGCACTTCGATCTGGTCGGCCTACCACCCTCGCCCGCCGCGCTCGAGCAGTTTCAGGAGCGAGCCGACGCGGTCGGTTTCGAGACCGCTTGGGAGGCCGAAGTGGACGCGCTGCTGGCCTCTCCACAGTTCGGCGAACGATGGGGACGACATTGGTTGGATGTCGCGCGCTTTGCCGAATCGAGTGGTAAAGAAGCCAACATTACGTTCCCCTATGCTTGGCGATACCGCGACTATGTCATCGATGCCTTCAACGCCGACGTTCCTTACGATCGCTTTCTCATCGAGCAAATCGCCGGGGATCTGCTTCCCTGGGAAAGCGCCGCCGAGCGAGCGCGATTGTTGATCGCAACGGGGTTCCTGGCGATTGGACCGAAGAATCTGGACGAGGCCAATCCGCTGCAGTTTTGGGCGGACCTCGTGGATGAACAGATCGACACGGTGACGCGCGCCATCATCGCTACATCGGTCGCGTGTGCGCGGTGTCACGATCACAAGTTCGATCCGTATTCGATGGAGGACTATTACGCGCTGGCCGGAATCTTCGCCAGCACGAACACCCACTTCGGCACGTTCGTTTCTCCGGCGAATCGCCTGGGAGGAGATCCGCTCCGTTTGCCGGATCTGGAAGGACAAGCGATCTTTCACGCCTCGATTCCCGCCCAGCAAGTCGAGAGCCTGAAGGCCGATTTGGCGAGCCTCAAGAAGGAACAAGCGGATGGCATGGCGGCGGTGATGAAGGCCGTCGCGGCCGGCGAGGATGCCTCGGAGATATTCACCCTGACGGATGCTCTGCGGATTTTTTGGCGCAGCGGAGCCATCGAAGGCCAATTGGAGAAAGTCGACGATGCGGGGCGTGCTTTGCCGCTGACGATGGGAACGATCGATCGCGAGCAAATCATCGACGCACCGCTGCTGGCGCGCGGCGAGATCGGTCGGCCCGGCAATCCGGTGCCGCGTCGAGTTCCCTTGGTGCTGCAACCAAGTGGCGACCCGAGTCGCGGCTTGGCGATGCCCGCCGATCAAAGCGGCCGGCTGGAACTGGCCCAGTGGTTGGCCGATCCCGCACACCCGCTCACCGCGCGCGTGATGGTTAATCGT
>JBGTHH010000021.1:0-6579 GCA_041746275.1 Pirellulaceae bacterium
GCCAATGTTGCCATGTTTGTGCTCCAAGTCAAAGGTAGTTTAGGTCACACTCTGCGAGGGGATTCGGCGGGTGTGCGGCAATTTGAAGGGCACACCAACGCCGACCGGTTGGATTCTCGCAGCCTTTCGGATGATGCGGCCGTTGCACAGGAATGCGGTTTCGCGTGTTGGTAGCGTGATAACGATGGCGCGGCTTTCGACACGATCGTCGCGACCTCCGCGCAGCCCACTCAGAGAGCGCGGCACCGGACGCTAGCCGTAAGCTACGTTTGCGTGAGGCCCAGGCTCGAAACCTGTCGCGTCGCTGGCGGTTCGAGCAGCGGGCTTTGTGTGAATTGACGAAGTCGCGAGACACTGAACAGAGCCGAGGGTGAAATGATGGTGACCGAAACGCTGGAGATCGAAGGTGATTTGCTGGCCACACTTCTGGCGGAGGATGCCTTTCGTCCCGTCGAGCCCCGCACGCTGAAGGAGACAGGACTGGCGATTTCGCTGATCGAGTCGCTGATTATGAAAGCGATCGCGATTACCGGCACAAGCAGCGGCCGCCACATCGCCGATCACTTGTGCTTGCCGTTTGGAATCCTCGAAGAAGTGTTCGGTTCGCTGCGCACGCGGCAACTGTTGGTCCATACTGGCTCCGCCCCGTTCGGCGACTACTATTACACGCTCACGGATCAAGGGACCAAGCAAGCCCAGAGTGCGGCCAAGGCGTGCGCCTATGTGGGACCCGCTCCGGTGCCATTAATGGACTACGTGATTTCGGTCGAAGCGCAATCGATTACGGCCGAATCACCACGTCGCGAGGAACTGGAACATGCGTTCGCCGGCATCACGATCGACCCCGATCTAATCGACATGCTCGGGCCAGCCGTAAATTCCAGTGCCGGTATGTTTCTGTACGGTTCACCTGGCAATGGCAAATCGACGCTGGCTCAGCGGATGACCTCGTGCTTCGGGCAAGAGATCTGGATTCCCCACGCCATCATCGACAGCGGCCAGATCATCAAGCTCTATGATCCGTCCTATCATCATGCGGTCGACGGACGTAAACGTGGGATTGTGAAGAGCAGCGAGGGAGATCGACGTTGGATTAAGGTGCGACGTCCCACCGTGATCGTGGGAGGCGAATTGACCATGGACAGCCTGGAGATCCGGCATGATCCCCGCACGAATGTCAGCGAGGCTCCGCTGCAATTGAAAAGCAACGGCGGCTGCTTGCTCATCGACGACTTCGGACGCCAACAAATCGCGCCCAAGGAACTGTTGAACCGCTGGATCATTCCCTTGGAGAGTCGACACGACTTCCTGACCTTGGGAACCGGCAAAAAGATTCAGGTTCCCTTCGATCAGTTGATCATCTTCTCGACGAATCTGGAGCCTTCAGAGTTGGTCGACGAGGCCTTCATGCGTCGCATTCCCTATAAGATCGAAGTCCGCGATCCGACCGAGCGGGAGTTCCACGAGTTGTTTCGCATGTACGCTGACGAGTTCGGATGCGCGCACGATCCCGACGCGATCGCGTATCTGCTCGACACACACTATCGACCCTACGCGCGGTGCCTACGTCGGTGTCACCCGCGGGACATCATGAAGCAAGTGCGCAGCTACTGTGCCTACCACGATTTGCCATTCGAGATGCGGCGCGAGTATCTCGATCGCGTCATTGGCACGTACTTCGCCAAGGTACTGAAGAAGCCGAGCTAAAGACCTCTAAGGGATGCGGCGCAAGCATCTCCGTGAAAAAGACTGGATCAGCGGACACCCTCAGTGAGACGGTTAAGGCAATGGACACACTAGCGACACTACCGACCGTATTCGATCTGCGCGAACCAATTCCCGGTTATCACTTACGGGAACGGATCGGATCGGGCGGATATGGCGAAGTCTGGCGGGCGGACGCTCCCGGTGGGCTGGCGAAAGCGGTGAAGATCGTGTTTGGTCCGCTCAGTGCCGGTCGCGCGGATCGTGAACTCAAGGCGCTGAATCGCATCAAGCAGGTACAGCATCCGCTGCTGTTGTCGCTCGAACGCATCGAGATGGTCGAAGACCACCTGGTGATCGTCATGGAGTTGGCGCATGGCAGCCTCAAGGATCGTTTCGAGCACTACAAGTCCCTGGGTTTGGACGGAATCCCGCGTGACGAGCTGTTGGTTTATTTGCGCGACGCCGCCGACGCGCTGGACTACCTCTATCAACAGCACACGCTTCAGCATTTGGACGTGAAGCCCGAAAACTTGCTGTTGATCGCCAATCGCGTCAAGGTAGCGGACTTTGGTTTGGTCAAGGACTTGCATGACAATAGCGCCTCGTTGACGGGAGGATTGACTCCGCTTTACGCACCGCCCGAGGTGTTTGACGGTCGCCCCAATCGCAACAGCGATCAATACAGCCTGGCGATGGTGTACCAAGAGCTGTTGACGGGCGAGCCGGCCTTTGGTGGACGGACGTTGGCGCAGTTAGCCGCGCAACATCTTCACAGCGCTCCGTGTCTGGCGGCCTTGCCCAAGGCGGATCAGCCGGTCATCGCGCGAGCGCTTGCCAAAGACCCGGATCGGCGCTTTCCGAACTGCCGGGCCTTGATCGACAGCTTGTCCGAAGCTCCCAAGTCCAGTAGCCGTAGCCGTAGTCGCCAGTCCGAAACGACACGATCCGTGCCGACGTCGCGCTCAGACCCCAGCGTGGAAACACGTTCCGGACACGACACCGTGCGGCTAACCTTTCCACAGTCAAGTGAAGTCTTGGATCTGCCACCCCTCGAACTTCCAGCGGATCTCGCGACTTCCTCCCGCCCTTGCGTGTTCATTGGCGTGGGCCATACCGGAGCGCTCGTCCTGCAATCGCTACGACAGCGACTGAGTGACCGCGTCGCCAACGTGGATAACGTTTCCGCCTGGCAGATGCTGCTGCTGGATACGGATAAGTGTACCTTGACCGAAGCCGTACGCGGCGATCACGCTTCGTCCTTGCGCAGTCATCAGTTGGTTCCCCTGGGACTTCGGCCGCCACAAGACTATCGCGCGGATTCAGCCATGCTGCTCGAATGGCTGAGCCGTCGTTGGTTGTATAACATTCCTCGTTCGCTGCTGACGGAGGGCATTCGAGCTTTGGGGCGACTCGCCTTTGTGGATCACTTTTCCGCAATCGCCGAGGCCGTAAGTCAATCGCTTCGCGCGGCCACGTCGGCGGCGACACTAGCGGCTTCGAGCCAGCAGTCGGGATTGACGTTCGTCGATGCAGCTCCGCGAGTCTTTGTCGTCGCTTCTTCCGCAGGTGGTACCGGCAGTGGCATGGTGCTCGACCTGGGCTACCTGATTCGCACTGTCCTGGAAGAACTGCGATTGTCCGAGGAAGCCTTGTGCGGTGTCTTGGTGCATGCGACGTCACGCCGCGCGAGTGCGCGGGATTTGGCCGTCGCGAATAGCCTCTGTTTGATCAATGAACTGCGACACTACTCGTCCGACAACGGCTACCCGGGCGAACCCACGTGTCACCTGCCGCCACGCGTGGGGAACAGTGCCCCCTTTCGATCGACGTATTTTCTGCACCTGGGCGACGAGTTGAGTGACGAGGAATTGAAGTCCGGTGCGGCCAGGGTCGCGGAGTACCTCTATCAAAGCAGCGTGTCGACCAGCGCTGCGCTACTCGATCGCTCGCGCGCGTCCGACGAGCATCGATCCCACGATGACCTGATCCGAACGTTTGGTGTCACACGCATCGGCGCTTGCCGAGGCGACGAAGTGGCTGCCGAAGGCGATCACTTCTGCAGCTCGTTGTTAATGAACTGGGCCGGCTCGTCCCAAGTCTCGTCGAGTTCCGCGACAGAACCTGTTGCCAGTCCCGCAATCACACGGCTGGCCCACGAGTTGTTGGATGGGTTGGAGTTCAGCCATTCAGTGCTCAGCGAATGGGCTGACGAGACGCTGCAACACCAGGCTGGCGAGCCACTCGCGACGTTCGCGCGACGATTGTTGCACGAGTCGTTAGCGTACTGTGGTCTGGCCGAAGCGGCGACTCGACGCACCAGCCAACAAGCACAGTCGGTTTGCCAACGCATCGATCATGTGTTGTTTTCGGGAGACGACAGCCAACCCGCGCTAAAACAGCGCGTGTCCGCCGCCGGCAGCCACGCCGCCGCCATCAAGGCCGAGAAATTGCGAGCCACCATCCTGGCGCTTGTCGAATTTCCCGAGGTTCGCCTTCCTGGCACCAGCAAGATAATTCAAGTCGTTTTGGATTCATTACGGATGCTGGAGACTCAACTTCAGAATGACGTCGAGAAGTTGCAAGGGATCGCGGAAGCCACGCGGGCGACCAACAACGATGCGGAATTGCTTCAACATGTGACAGCTCGCCTGCGGTCCGTCGCGCTGACCGCCATGTCGCAATTGATCCGTTCCAGCATCTCGCAGATCCGCGAGTGTGACGAACAGCTTGGCGAGTGTGCGCGGAGATTGCGTCATTTGGCCAACGAACTCTCCCCGAATCGTGAGGCGACGCACTCGTCGGACGCGGGAGTGATTCCCCAGCACAGCCTCGCCGAACTCATGCACAGGTTGGACCAACAATTGACGGCTGAGCTGCGGACACAACACTTGTCGCTCGCGGTGTTGGTGACCTCGGGCACGGAGGAGTGGAACGTTTTTGCGAGCACGTTGCGATCGGTGTCGTGCCGCTTCGCAGGCGAGCTGTTCAATGAATTGCAAGTTAACACCATGCTGCACGACACGGCCACTGCTGACACGGATTCTCCATCGCTGACCACCGAGGCGGTCCAAGCCGCGACACCACGCTTTCTGCGTTGCGGTGGAGCGCGTCGCTTGTTGCTCGTCGCGCCAGCCCAAGCGGCGAATTGGCCCGATTCGTGGACGCAAGCCTTTGCGGACGCCGCGCAAATTGCCCCGCAAGTATTGTCTGATACGGACAAAGGCATCACCGTCTGCTGCGAGGTTCAGGATGTTCCCTTACAAAACATCGCCGCCTTCCTTGTGGGACCACGACGAGATTTTTTGAAAGCCGCAGCGCGGTTGCACACACGGATCGATGTGGATTGGCCCTCTCTGGAAAGCTGGTTACACTCGCGGCAGCCCGTGTTGTAGAACGGAACTTGTTCCGTTTGCCGCCGCAGGCCTAGCTTCGAACGGAACAAGTTCCGTTCTACAGTTTGGTTGGCTCTGGGCAGCTTCGTGACGCCGGTGTCTAATGCGATTCGACGCGAGTCGGTGGCGTGCTGTTGGTCGACACGCTGCCACGACGGCCACATACGAAAGCGAACTTCAGGAGGAATGGCCCCAGCGATGAACGACAGACAGCACTCGGCGGTTCCACTACGGATCATCGCGGGGATCATCGCAGCCGTGATCGTGGTCGTGCTCGTCATGATCGCGATGCGCTGGATGAATCGCACCGACTCGCCCGTGGACCCAGTTACGCAGGACCCACCTCCAGTCTTAACGCAGGCGGAGGCCCATGAACTACAGCGTCGAGCCCAACTCGCGAATGGCCATTTGGAGAACCTCGAGCTGGCTCAAGCCGATGTGCTCTTCACGGAGATCGTACAGAAGTTGCCACACGAGCCGCTGGGTGTGCGCAATCGAGCGATTTGTCGGTATTTGTTGTTAGAGCAGCAGAAGATCGAGGCGGCTGAGGTCGACGCGGCACTGGCCGCACTACGCGAGTTGGAGCCGGATCAGCCCGCGACTTTTTGGTTGCTCGGTAAGGCGGCTGCCAAGTCGCCCACGAATGCGGCGACGGTGGCCGTGTCGCACTTTGAACGTGCGGCTCAATTGGCACCGGACAGCCCGATCTACTGGTATGAGGCGTACGACGCGGCTCGTGCCGCACTCACGGATATGAGCGAAGCGGCACGCCGATTTCTCGGTGAGGCGTATCGCCTGGCACCCGATAACCTGTTCTTGCTCACTGATTGGTTACTGGCACAAGCGCAAGCCGAGGACCCGGCGATCGCCGAGACGCTCGACCGGGCCTTGGAAGTCTTTTTGCCGCTACGCGATACCGTCTTGAAGCGACACAACGTTGATGTCTTGGCTTTGGTGCAAGAGTCGCAGCAGGCACTCGCCGCTGGCGATTGGCCGAAGGTCGTGCGGAATGCTCGAATCTGTATGAACGTCACGCGCCCCCATGACTTCACGCAAGGAGACAAACGGTCGCTGTCACCCCACGCGTTGGAGTTCGCGGTACAGCGATTCAGTGACGAATTCACTTCGGCCTATCCACCGACCAGCTCGACAACCGAGCTTATCGAGTTGGCGTTTCGACCGTTCCCCGCAGAACAACAACCACCGGTCGAGGGCGAGGTGCGAGACGCTTTGCTGGTCGATTTCGATTTGGATGGTCGCCCCGAGCTATTGGTGTTGCAATCCCATGGCTTGACCGTCTATCGACGCCAAGCACCCTCGTTGACGTGGGAAGTACTGACCTTCGTCGAGCTCTCGGGGAACCCGCGCGGACTGTTGGCCGCCGATCTCGATCGCGATCGCGACTATGAAGTGATCAAACGCGTGGAGGCGGCCGCCGGCGCGCCGATCGAATCTTGTTTCGATGCGGACGCCGACGTGG
>JBGTHH010000022.1:0-3154 GCA_041746275.1 Pirellulaceae bacterium
GGATTGATCACGCGGATCAGGATGGTCATCATGCCGATCAGCAGGCCGTAAATCCACTTGCCGGCATCGGTCATCGTTCCGGAAACCGGATCGGTGGCCATGTAAACCAGGCCAAAGGCGTAACCTCCCAGGACCAAATGCCACCACGGCGGTATCGCGAACATCGGATTCGTATCACTGCCGATCGACCAGAGTAGCAGCGACAGCCCCATTCCACCGACCAGAACGCCCGCCATGATACGCCACGACCCGATACCGGTGGCAAGCAAGATCGCGGCACCGATGATGCAGGCGAGGGTTGACGTTTCCCCCATCGAGCCCTGCATCCAGCCTAGAAAGGCATCCGTCCAGGTGACGCTGGCGCTTCCCCACGGTACGGAAATCGACGCCAAGGCGTTCATGCCCGTTTGAACATCCGCAGTTGCCATGACGCCTAGTGGCGTGGCACCGCTGAATCCGTCGACTGGGGTCCAAATACGATCTCCCGAATTCTCGACCGGGTACGCAAAGTAAAGAAACGCCCTCCCGGCCAAAGCGGGATTGAGAAAGTTCATGCCGGTTCCGCCAAAGATTTCCTTGCAGATCACGACGCCGAACGAGATCCCCAAAGCAACTTGCCACAACGGAATCGTGGGGGGAAGCGTCAGCGGCAGCAGCATTCCCGTCACCATCAGGCCTTCACTGATCTGATGCTTGCGAATCGACGCAAACAACCCCTCCCAGGCACCGCCCACGGCCATACAGACAATGTAAACGGGCAGGAAATAAAGTGCGCCGTGCAGCAAATTCGAAACAATACCGCTCGGCGAATACCCAACTCCAGACATCTCCATTACCGCGCCGCGCCAAGTGTCGATCGAGGTAATGCCCATCGCCTGCACGGCTACATTCGCCTGATAGCCCGTGTTGTACATGGCCATGAAAAAGCAGGGGAGCAGAGACACGACGACCACGATCATCATCCGCTTCAAATCCATCGAGTCGCGAATATGTGTCAGCCCGCGAGTAACCGTGCCGGGACCAAACAGAAACGTCTCGAGGGCGTCATACAGCGGGGCGAGATGTGCCAGCTTGCCCTTTTCGTCGAACGCGGGACGAATGCGCTCCGTGATCCGTTCAAGAAATCGCATGGTCCGATTCAGCCCTCCACTTCGATGCGTGTGAGGTTCTCGCGGAGGATGGTTCCGTAGTCATACTTGGCGGGACAAACAAAAGTGCATAGCCCCAGATCCTCTTCATCCAGTTCGAGGCAACCTAGCGATTGAGCTTGTGCGGTATCGCCGACGATCAGCGCCCGCAAGAGAAATGTGGGCAGGATATCCAGTGGCATGACTTTTTCGTACATTCCGATCGGCACCATGGCCCGCGGTTCGCCATGCAGCGACGTGGTAAAACCATATTCCCGGCGTTCGCCGAAGATGGCGGAGGGTAACAATGGTTTGATCGAGAATTTTCTCCAACCCGGTCTCGCCCAACCCATGAATTCGCGCGAACGCCCTTCTTCCAGACAGGACACCTGTAAATGGTAGCGGCCCAGAAATCCACAAGGATCGGCCGACTGTCGCCCGCAGAGAACCGAACCTGAAATCACGCGCACTTCGCCGTCGCTCAACTCGCCGGCTGTCAATTCAGCCAGGTCGGCTCCAACACGGGTGCGTAACAGCCGCGGATTCTTGACGCCGGGACCGCCGAGCGCGACGACCCGCCCCACGTCAAGCCGCCCGGTGCGAAAAAGCTTGCCGATCGCAATCACATCCTGGTAATTGAGATACCAGACTGTCTTCTTATCGCTCACAGGATCGAGGAGATGAATGTGAGTACCTGGCAAGCCGGCCGGATGCGGGCCGTCGAACTCCTCGACTCGCACCTCGCCGATGTCCCCGCCGAGCAAGTTCGCGCCGGCGGATGTACACAAGAAGAGCGTCCCTTCGGTCAGCCGCGCCACAACACGAAGCCCGTCGGTAAACGAGTCGCGACTCTCGGCGATGATCACAGCGGGATCGGCGGCGAGTGGGTTGGTATCGATGGCCGTGACAAAAATCGAATGCGGCGTTGAGGCGGGCGACGGAACCTTGCCATAGGGACGCGTACGGAACGAAGTCCAAAGACCGGAAGCGACGAGGTTGTCGAGCACCTGTTGGCGAGACAGTGTTCGCAAGTCAGCATGATCGAAACTGGTGAACTGCTCTTCGTCATCGCCGTCCAACTGGATTTGGATGGATTCGAACTTCCGCTTCGCGCCGCGGTGAATGGCAAGAACCTTGCCGCAGCCGGGCGAAGTGTACCGCACCCCCGAGCTCTTCTTGTCCTCGAAAAGCAACTGGCCCAGTTTTACTCCGTCGCCTTCACGAACGGCCAAGCCAGGTTTCAAGCCGACGAAGTCGTCACCCACCAAACCGACGCTCCGCACCCACGCGCCGGAATCGAGTGACTGTTCAGGCGCACCGCCGATCGGAACATTCAGCCCTCTCGAAATTCGTATCATAGGCGCACCTGCACAGGTAAGACTTGGCCAATCATCGTTCTCCTTAACTTGGCTTCACGAGATCGATTGTATCGAAGGTGAACTTTTTTAGAAGATCACGACAGGTCGGAAAGCCGTAATCCAAGAGCACTGGGACTGTCAGTAAGTGCGCGATCAGGGCCTAGTGCGAAACCAGCGACAAATCCCGCCGCCTCGGTCTCAAACTTTGCTCGCAAGCTGCCGCTTCCGGTGTTCCCTCCCTGAAAGGGCTGGCCTGTGAGTCTAGCTCGCGAAAGTAGTCGACAACAAAGGTCTTCGGCGATCCTCTTCGGCCAGGTTATCCAGAAGCAGGACCACTTGTCGCTCCAGCCAGTCGCAATCGGAGCATTGGAAAAATGGGGCGACCGTTGAAAGCACTGCCGACGCTGCTTGATCAACAAGGGCGAAGCGAAGCTCGCCGCACGCTGTCTATGATGTCCTTCGCTCCGAACTGGACAAGGGCTCCCGCTCAGGCCACAATCTCGAAAGTGCGGTATACAATAAGTCGACCACCGCGTCGCGAACGTCGCGAGATGCCCAACGGCCGTTGAGGGTTCCCCCGGGCTTTTTAAAACTTGACGCACCCTTCGATGAGTTCAGGTGACTCTTCGTCGAGTGGTCAGGAAAAGTTAGCACCATGATTGTTTCCGG
>JBGTHH010000023.1:0-3405 GCA_041746275.1 Pirellulaceae bacterium
CGACGAGCGAATCGCCGGGCGTGGAGGTCGGATCGCCGCCGTGGAAGGTGATGGTGTTGGGGAACGTGCCGCCGCTGAAATCGACATTGAGCGTGTCGTTGCCGCCGCCGCCGTTGATCGTAATCGTGCCGCTGAAACTGGCGGCGGAAACGAAAATCGACTTGCCATCGCCAGCGCGGGTCCAGCCGACGGGGGCGGAGCCGAACTGCTGGTTCGTATCGGCGAGGACGAGATTCGGGCCAACGATGCCGACCGTGAATTGATTGGCGACGTCGCCGATGTCGTTGATGGTCAGGTTGCCACCGCCGTCGAGCGTGGCATTGAGCGTAGCGACGGAAAAGTTGGCCAACGAGTCCAATTCCGAAGTGGTCAGGAAGGCACCCGCCTGGCCACCGAAGCCAGACGGCGTGACCAGCGCTGCGGCTGCTGCCAACGCACCAGCGCGAGTGTCGTTGAGAATGGTGAAGTGGGCCAGGCGGAGAGTCTCGCCGGGCTGCACGGTAATGTCGTAGGTCCAGTAGATGTTGTCCTCAATCACCTCGGCCGCGGTCGGGATGAGCCCCTGTCCATTGTGCAGGTAGTGGATGATCGCCGGCGTGCCGGACCCATCGGCGTCGTCGGTCCCGATCCAGCGATCGGTCGCATCCACGACGTTGTCAAACGTGCCGTCGGCGTTCAGCGTATTGAAGACCGTCGTCGCCGCGTCCGACCCAAGATTTCCCACAATCTTGACCGTCGTCGTAATCGGGCTGCCGGTCGGATTGGAGAACACGTCGACCGTCCGCGCGAAATCGTGGGTGCCGGTATTCGGGACGGTGATTTCGCGAGAGACGTTGAGGCCGGAGAGGGATTGGGAGTTGGTGAGAACGGTGCGGCCGCCATCGGCAAGAGTTGGAATAGGGATGTCGACGAAGTCGAGCGTCTCCACGACGCCGTTGGCGTCTAGGCGAAGGTCCGACCCGCTGTCCACTTTCATGAGCTGGACCTTGACCGTATGCGCCCCTGCCGCCAGCCCGGTCGCCGTCCCCTTCAGCGTGACGGCCGTGTACTGCCCGCTTATCGGGGTCAGCGTGATGGTTCCAGCAGGGATCACGGTTACGCCATCGACCAGGAACCGCGCCGTGTACGTCAGCGTCCCGCCCCAACCCAGCGGGGCCAACCGCAGGTCCGCATTGATCAGCGTTACGCTGCCGTCGGAAGAGAACGTCACCTGCGCCGTCGGAATGTCGTAGAAGGCGCCGCTGAGAGCGGAGAAATTGTTGACGAACGACGTCGGTCCTGCGGTTCGCTCGACTGCGGGAACTACGGTCGGGGAAGGGTGATAGGCCATCGAATCAACGATCAGCCGGTTGAGCCCGTCGAACGCGTTCTCCGATCCTTCCACGAGTTGCCCGGCGCCGAAGCCGCCGTATTCGATGTCGAAGGCGTAGCTGTTGGGAGCGGGCGAGGTGAGGGTCGTGCTGAGCGGACCAACTACAAAATCCCGCGTCCAATCGCCGCCGAAGTTACCGTTCGCGTCGCCATCCAGTGCATTGCCGCCGGCGTCAGTGATGCCATCTTTTACCGTCATGCGGTAGACATCTTCCACGAGTGCAGGGACGGTGAGTGTTGCCGTGGTGCCGCTAAGGCTCACGGACGTCGGATTGATGACTGCGTCGCTGCTCAGCAGCAGGCCATCCGTGCCGGCGCGTCGCAACTCATAATTTCCCGGCAGGGTAGCATTCAGGGGTATGGAACTGAACGTCACCTGAATCGTTGTGGTCCCAGTCGGTAGGGTACCGTTCGCAAGTGTCGGCGAGACGCTGGCTACGCTGATAGGCGAGAGCTTCGTCCAACTGTCGGTTGCGCTGCCTGAGCCTTGCAGACCAGTTGGATCGAGAATGTTGAACGCGTTCACCGTCAGCGCGTAATTGCCATCCACACCTGTGAAAGCTGTCAGCCCAGCAATGCTGTAGGTTGTTCCGCTGGAGTGCGAAATCGTCACCGAATTATCAAGCGTGATGGGTGAGCCGTCTCGCGTGAGTGTCAAGTCCTCGAAGGTGAAAGACGAGAGTTGCGCCGACTCGCTGAGCGTGACATCAACGCTGGCGACCGCCGTCATCCGGGGATCTGGCGAAACCGGTGTGATCGAAGTGATCGTCGGACCGATTTCCACGATCACATTATCGAACTGGTGATAGTCGCCCGCAAAGTTGTTTTGATCCCATCGCAGCGACGAGAGGATCGTGCTTGACGGCGAACTAAATGTTTGAAACGCGTTGTAGTTGTTGTCGGTCGTCAGATTGAAATTAAATGAACCGCCAGCAGAGGGAAATGCCGTGAACGGAACGTTGGTCTGTGCAAAATTATTCAGACTGTTTAATTCAATGCTGCTGAACCGAAAATTCCCACCATCTTGACGGGTGATTTGTACGTCACCTCCGACAGTCCCTTGGTATAACGTAGTTCCCTGAGCGGCCGAAAATGCATAACCGCCCCCACGGGTGTATAGCGAGCCACCGAGACCTTGGACAGTGAATCCGTCTTCGCTGACCGACGAGCCGATAAACGCATTACCAGGTAGCGCATTGAAATCGAGTACTCTCGCTGCCAACAACCGTCGATCTTCGAGTGACTCGAAGAACAGTCGGCGGCGGCGGAGCGGGTGGAGCTTACGGGGGGCTAGGTCTCGAAGAGGACGACGACGCGCTTCGACAGCTTGGGGATTGTTCATGGATGGTCTGCTCGCGAAGAGGTGGAATACCGAGGCCGGTACGTTGTGGTTTTGTAAACTAGGTAACTTGCAGTGCGTAGTCATTCACAGGGGGAGGTATGTTAGCACTGTCGAAATTGCAATTGCAAGCATGTACTTTAAAGATTCACGAACTTCTTTTCTGCCCGCTCAAGGGCGATGGGCATGATATGGGTCGGCTGTTCATCACCCTGCCCGTGTTCGCAAACGCGCGTGTGCCACTTCTGGCTGTACCGGCTGTACCAGTGCTGTTGGCCGGTTGGGCGATCGGCCTGCGTTGACATGTCGGAAGTGGCCCGACCTGTGCGCAAGGAGGCCGGGCTGTTGTCCTCGCTGACGTTTCGGTGCCAGTGGCACACAAGGCGGAGCCAACAGAAATTCCAGGGGAATAGGGGGCTCGGCTCGGAGCCGGTCCCAATTTTCCACCGTTGTGACGCGAGCGAAGAGACGGCTCATACGAGAGCACTCCGATGTTCAAGATGATTTAACGACTTGGTTAGCGCGGAGGAGTCTGGCTAGGCAATACACGCCGCAGTTACCCGGACGCGTAAGGGATTCCCCTACTGAAAACGGGTGAGATCGTACCATGTCGAAGCGCGACACGGTAGCAACATTCTCAAAATAATTCGAAGTATCCCCCCCTTTGCCTCTCCAAGTTGACGGCGAGTGTAAAC
>JBGTHH010000024.1:0-3722 GCA_041746275.1 Pirellulaceae bacterium
AGACCATCGATCCACCCCCTTCGTAACCTCCTTCGATGAGCACTCGCCGTGATGGGATATACGCCATGACATCGTTGGCATAACCGGCCACCCAGGTTTTGATTCCCCGCAGTTCGGCCTTCAGGCGTAGCGCGTAATCAACGACGACTTCGCCGCCGAGCGTCACAAACTGTACGTCGTCGCCCAGCCGCCAAGTCTGAACCGGGTAGGGATAGGTCGAACTGAGCTCGGTTCCCGAATCGAGTTGTTCGAGCAAAAACCGGGCTCGCGACACAATGAACTTGTTGGTGGATTGAGCGTCGGCCTCGATTTGCTCGCGCGTCGGCAACTCGCCCAAGGCCAAGGGAATCTCTGCATAAGCGGTGTTTAGTTGCGATCCGACCGGTAGCATGGCGGAAGTCAGTAACACAGCATCCACGGCATCCGCTAGACGGCGACCGTAGTGCCGAGCCAACTCCACGGTACTGCGCGGCAGCGGATTCTGATCGGCACCGCACCCCGCCCAGAACAAAGCCACGCAACCGGGATGCAACTGTTCCAATTCCATTTGCGCGAAGCCTGGGTAATCGCCCGACCATTGATTCAGGCTAAGCGTCGTCGAATGGCAGGCGTAGCCGAAGACGACCGCCTTGAGCGCCGCTTGGGCATTGCGGATCGCGAGCACCGGTACATCATGATCGACGGGCCCTTTCAACGTTCCCTCGGTCCGCCGCTGCGCTGCCTCGGTATACGGTGTATTCTCGCGGCGATTGACGGCAAAGCTCGTTCTGCCACTCCCCCAACTTAAGTCGCACGGTTAGAGATCGGACAGTGCCTCGTTCACCACAGCCACCATATTCGAGTGGAGGACCTCGGTGTACTCGTCAATCAATTGCCGTTGCTCGTCGTCCACCAAGAGGTAATGCAGCGGTCCTAAGTTCATCCCCACCACGGGACCGGTGTGCGTGTGTGAGGTACAAATGGCGATCTGCCGTCGTTCGAGCCCATGAGCGTCCGCCAATGACTGGCAAAGTCGCTGCGAGAGTACACGATCGATGCCCACCAGGTCCAGCGTCAAGATGACTCCGCGCTGGCCGCGTTCATCCTCCAGCACCACGGCCTTCGCCCACAAATCCGTCACCTTCCCGTCGGCTGGCTTGTCCCGCGAGCCATAACCGGACATCCACAGATACTTGTCGGGCGTGATGTTGGCTTTGGCGACACCCGCTTTCCAAGCGGCCTCGGCCAACGTGGACTGGGCAAGTAAGCCAACAAACAAGACGAGTGCGGGAACATGTCGCATCATAGCGGGCTCCGTGAATCGATGAATCAATGAGGCGTGAGGGCTTCAACCTAGATCTTGTTGGCGCGTAATTCAACCAGTGAATAGAACGTGTCTCGCCAGCGAATGCCACCCTGCCAGAGATTGAGAATGACGGCCCGCCATTGAATGTAGACGAACATCAGCGCGGCTAACGGAAACCCCAGGCAGCATGACAGTCGCGCTTTGCCATGGTAGGCCGACCACAGTCCCAGCGCTAACAAACTCGCCACCACGGCCAGGTAGACCCACCACGTCAGTCCGCTCGTCAGGAAGATCGCCACAAAGGGAAAGACGTTGAACAGCAACATGCTACATCCCGCGAAGATCGCGTAACCGACATGGTAGTCCACGCCCGAGAACGCGTTCTTCTCCAAGCCGACAATCAACTCGCGCAACGAGGCGTACCACGGCACAAACATCAAGTCCACGGCGTTGACCAATTCCTGGCGAAACCCTTCCCGCTTGATGAGCTTGCCAAACTTCAAGTCGTCGTCCGGGCGCATGCGGATGGTTTCATGTGTTCCGATCTGGCGATAGACCTCGGCTCGCACCATGTTGAAACCGCCGATGCCAATATGTGCGGAGCTCCGCGGATTTGGGCAATTCCAGGGCCGACAGTAGGTCAGCAGGTAGATGCTGAACGTCACGACAAACGATTCCAGCAGCCAATTCGGCATGCGAATCTCAAACACCATCGGCAGATGATCGAGTTGGCGTTCCTGCAGGTAGCGTACGGCGCGACGCAAGACGGTTCGTTCCATCACCATATCGGCATCCGTGAACAACAGGATTTCTCCCGACGCCCGCGCCGCTCCGTAATACAACGCATGGTTCTTGCCGAGCCATCCGGCGGGGAGTTCCGTCAAGTGAACAACGGTGAGCCGGGGATGTTGACTGGCAATGCGGTCGAGAATCTCGCCGGTATTGTCCGTCGAACGATCGTTGACGACCATGATCTCCAAGTTGTCATAGTCGAGTTGCAGGAGCGATTGCAGACCCCGGTCGATATCCCGGGCTTCGTTGCGAGCCGCGACGATGACCGAAACACGCGGTCCTTCGCCCGCCGCGAGCGGTTCGATGTCGTGAAGCCTGCGAATGCGTCGCATGCCCCAGAACAGCGGAACTCCCACAATCGCACAAATTGCCAAGTTCGCCAGGGCGAGCAGCAGTATTGGATCAAACATCAAGTTTCCCTGAACCGCACTAATCGAGAGATCTCAACTACCGTTATACACGCATCGTCTTGCTCAACCACGGGCTAACGGACTCCAAAGTTCCTTGACGCCCGCTCGGATCGAGCACTATGCTCAATCAGGCAGGAAGTCGCTTCCCCTCCCCCAGGTCTTCACGATCCACGTAACTACCCTCTATGTTTGAACGCCGCTCACTCAGTTGGCCGATCACGCTGGGTGTGATCATGATTGTGCTGCTCGTGGCGATCACGATCGGCTGGGTGTTGCTCGCGGTCATCGGAGTGCTCGAGAAACCCGGCTCACCGCTCTACTGGACTCTGCTGACCGTAGGTACCACATTCTTGATTTTGGTGTTGGTGGGGGTCGTGATGTATTTGGCCCTGTCGGTCAAGGCGATCAACTTGAATCGCCGTCAAGCGAACTTCATGGACAGTGTGACTCACGAATTGAAATCGCCGATCGCGTCCCTGAAGCTATACCTACAGACGCTCAATCGCCGTCAAGTCAGTCGGGAAGAGCAGGAGAATTTTTTCCGCTACATGCTGGAGGACGTCGAGCGACTCGACCATCTGATCAATCACATCCTCGAAGCGGCGCGTCTGGAAAGGCCACCCACGGCCGGTGAAGTCGAGGACATCGAACTGGTGCCCTTTCTCTCCCAGTGTGCCCAGGAAGTGCGACTGCGTCATCGGGCACCGGAAGAGGCACTCACGCTTCAGGTGGTACCCGCCGTGGTCCGCGCGCGGCGCGTGGACTTGGATATGATCTTTCGTAATGTGCTGGACAACGCGTTCAAGTACGCCGCGTCCCCACCCCGGATCGACATGGTCACTCGATTGGCCGACGATGACCTTGTCATCACGGAAGTGAAGGACAACGGTCCGGGTATTCCCTGGCGGTTTAGAAAGAAGATTTTCCGTCGCTTCGTGCGGTTAGGTCCCGAATTGGAGCGTGAAAAGCCCGGCACGGGATTGGGCTTGTATATCGTACAAACGTTAGTCAAGCGATTGCGAGGCAAAGTGCGTTTATTGGAGGTTACGCCCGGAGGGGGAACGGTGATGGAGATTCGCCTGCCCGGTCGAGCTTCGTTGTCCACTTCCACCACCGAAAGTGCTTATTCCCAACCCGTGGAGACGATACGTTAGAGCCTGTTCGAAATGGGGTCTGACCCTTGGGAGGAGAGTCGATTTCACTGGATTGTTGCCACGCCGGAGAGGGCCCGATCC
>JBGTHH010000025.1:0-4358 GCA_041746275.1 Pirellulaceae bacterium
CAGCGAACACTGGGGAACGACGTGCGGCGAAACACTAGCGCCCCCTTTCTGCTGATAGGCGCTCACCGCCTGAAGTGTGGCAGCACGCCCCAAAAATTGTGGCGAAGCGATCACACTCCAGGTCGTCAATTCGGAAGGCTGCAGTCCCGTTCGTTGTAAGGCGTCGTCCACAGCACGCACTGCCAACAACGTCTGTTCATCCGCGTATTTGAAGAAGTTATTCGGAGTGTCGGGGGATGCCCAAGTGGGCAAATTCTTCCGCGAAGAAGTGAGCTCCGCGTGTGGCACTTGCGCGTAGCCCCAGCCCTCCACGGCAAGTTCGCATGAAGCCAGGGGCGAGCCACTGAAAACACGCAGGTGCTGTGATGATGAGGCCATGAACGAGGGCTCCTGCGAGAAGTAACCGTGCGACGGTCGCCGCTTGAACGATCCTAGGCCGCCTGGGATTGGTCCTTCGCCGCCAACTTCACCTGAATGGTGGTCAGCAAGTCACCGACCGTGTTGATTCCGACGAAGTCGTTGCTATCCAAGGAAACGCCCAGTTGCTCTTCGGCCCGTAGTGAAATCGTGAGCAGGTCTACCGAGTCGAGACTGAGCTCCTCTCGCAAATTGAGCGAGTCGGGAAGACTGGCGGGACGTTCCCACATCTCTTGTTCCAACAGGTCCACAAACTTCTCTCGCAGAATTTCACGATCCATATCACTTGCCTCAGTCGAAAATGTACTCGCGGAGCAATCCAATTCCCCCGGCGACTCCCGCCGAGTTAGTGCGGACCATAACAGACGATTTGCCTTGCCGAAAGGTCGATTTTTCTCGCTCCACGGATCGCCTGGGCACCTAGTGTGGCCCGAGCGAGGCACATCACGCGGAAATTCGAACCTCTTTTGTGGCAAGGCTTTCCGGAAGGGGTGCGGCAGTGCCTTCGCAAGCGATTTCCCGCGCCCATTGCTCCGCCACCGCGCTCACGTCGTGGAGGCGTTGCTCCACTTCGATTCGCCAGCGTTCGAGACCTTCGCGATCGAGCTTCGCCGGAATGTGAATGCGCGGCCCGACCACTCCCACGACCGCGCTCAGTGGCTTCGGCAGCGCGAACTGGTCCCAACTATTGAAACGCCACGCCCGCGAAAAGTCGATCCCCACGGGGATGATCGGCAAGCCGGTCAGGGAAGCAACCAGAATCGCGCCGGGTTGCAGCTTCCGACGAGGGCCACGAGGGCCGTCGGGCGTAATCGCCAGATGGGAGTCCTGGCAGTGGATCATGTCCCGCAGTGCCTCGCAGCCGCCCCGTGTGGTCGAACCGCGAATCGTGCCAAACCCTAGGTGCTCGCAGACTTGGGCGATCAGTTCCCCATCCGCATGTTGGCTGATCAAGACCTTGGCCTGAGTGCGGATTTTCAAGGGACCGATCAAGCCCTCGTGCCAAAAGCAGTACAAAAACCGGGTTTGGGAAGAATCGACGGGATGAGTATCCGCATCGAAGGAGGCGATGCGTTTGTGAATGCAGGCCATCCAGCAGCGTAGCAATAGCGATAACGCAAAGGCGAGGCCGCGAATCAACCAGGGCGAACGGATTTTCATACTCGGGGCCGGAGCAACAGGACAACGGAACGATTGGTGAGCGGGATAGTGGCAAATACGTCAGGAACGAGCAAGACGAATCGCCGCAACCGCCTAAATCGAGTCGTCCCCGCGTCACCTAAATGAGCAGTGCATCACCGTGGTATCGCGTCGTCCTTTCAGCCGGTAGTTGCTTGTCACTGGCGGGGCGACTACACTACCAACGTCACAGGGATTTGCGGCCGCTTGCAGCCTTAACTGCTAAAGAGCCATGGAACCGCCGCAGTTAGCCACTCCATGGGTGTGCAGCCGCGGCATTTTTCGTGGAAAGCCCGCGACTCCTTGTGCGAATTCCCGTGAAGCACCTCGGAGCCTCGCCATGACGTCCAGCTCGCCACAAGATTCACCAGACTCCTCAGCATCTCCCCGCAAACCTTTGGGCACATCCACGCTCGCCGTCCACGCCGGCGAAGCACGTCAGAAGATCGCCGATTCGATCACCGACCCCATCGTCTGTGCTTCGACCTTCACATTCACCGACACACAATCGATCATCGACTTCATCGAGCAGAAACAACCTCGCGAAGAGTACGGTCGGTATGGCAATCCTGGCGAGAAGGTGGTCGAACGCAAGCTGGCGGAGTTGGAAGGCGGCGAGGAGGCGTTGCTCTTTGCCAGCGGCATGGCGGCGATCGTGGGCTTGCTCATGACCAAGCTGAACGCGGGAGACGAGGTCGTCTTCTTCGATGAATGCTATCACCGCAGTCGTGAGTTCTGTACGAAGCATCTGTCGCGCTATGGAGTCGTTACGCGGCAAGTCAAAGCGTGCGACTATGATGCCATGGAAGCGGCGATCACGCCCAATACCAAGCTGCTGGTCAGCGAGTCTCCCACGAACCCGCACTTGAGCATCGTCGACTTGGAGCGTTTTACGGCCATCGGTCGACGTCGAGGTGTGGAGACGTTGATCGACGCGACGCTCGCCACTCCGTTTAACGTTCGGCCGCTCGAGTATGGGGTCGACTACGTTCTGCACTCCGCCACGAAATACTTGGCCGGGCATAACGATCTGCTGGCTGGTGTGATCGTGGGGTCGGCCGAACAAATGGCTCCCGTGCGCAACCTGCGCGGCATCATGGGAGCCATCAACTCGGCGCACAGCATCTATCTTCTGGAACGCGGCCTGAAGACCTTTGGCCTGCGGATGCAACGGCAAAACGACACGGGGCAAGCCATCGCGGAGTTCCTGGCGCAGCATCCGCGAGTCGAACGCGTGCTCTACCCCGGACTGGAAACGCATCCCTACCACGAGATCGCTCGGCGGACAATGCGTGGCTTTGGTGGGCTCATCACGTTTCTGGTCAAGGACGCCGATTGGCGGGCCACGGCAAATATCGTCGATGCCACGAAGATTCCGCGAATTGCCCCAAGTCTCGGCGGAGTCGAGTCGCTCATCGAACAGCCGTTGGTGATGAGCTATTACCAGCAAACGCCCGAAGCCCGCCAGCAGTTTGGGATCCCCGACAACATGATTCGCATGTCCTGCGGCATCGAGAGCGCGGACGATCTGATTGCCGACCTAGAACAGGCGCTGCGAGCATGAAATTTCGTACCAGAGCCATCCACGTGGGAAACGAGCGCGATCCGCAAACTGGAGCGGTCGTGCCGCCGATTCACGTCGCGTCGACGTTCGTCCAACACCATGCCGGAGAGTGGCGCGAGTTCGATTACGCGCGGAGCGGGAATCCCACGCGCAAGCACCTCGAACAAACACTGGCATCGCTCGAGTCGGGCTGTGCCGCGCTCGCGTTCTCCTCCGGCATGGCGGCGACCCACTGCGTGACGATGCTCCTGAGTTCAGGTGATCACATCGTCGCGGGGTCGGACATTTACGGTGGGACTTATCGGCTCCTGCATAAAATTGTGAATCGGGCCGGCGTCACGGTGTCGCTGATTTCGACTGGCGACTTGGAAGCCCTCGAGCGCGCGATCACTCCGCACACGAAATTGCTATGGCTCGAATCGCCCGGGAATCCTCTGATGTCGATCACCGACTTGCAAGCATGTGTTGCGATTGCGAAGCGGCATGGCGTTTTGACCGCCGTCGACAACACCTTTGCCACGCCTGTCTTGACTCGCCCCTTGGAACTTGGCATCGACATTGTGATGCACTCGGCAACGAAGTATCTCGGCGGACACAGTGATGCGCTCGGGGGCGCGATCGTCGTGGCGGACAAGACGCTATACGACCGTTTGTACTTCATTCAAAACGCCACGGGGGCGGTGCTGGGTCCGTTCGAATCGTTTCTGATGTCGCGAGGCTTGAAGACTTTGGACTTGCGGGTTCGCGAACAGTGTCGCACGGCACAACGCTTGGCCGAGTTTCTCGAATCCGACGCACGCATTGGTCGCGTCCTGTATCCGGGGTTGCCCTCGCATCGGGGCCATGAGATCGCGGCGCGACAAATGGAAGGCGGTTTCGGTGCCATGCTGAGCTTCGAGGTCATCGGTGATTTTGAGAAGACAAAGCGAGTCGTCGAAGCGACCAAGCTGTTCCAATTGGCCGTCAGCTTGGGAGCCGTCGAGTCCCTGATCGAGCAGCCAGCGGCGATGTCACATGCGAGCTATGACGCCGCCGCCCGGCTGTCTCACGGGATTCGAGATGAGCTGATCCGCATCTCGGTCGGACTCGAAGACTTTGAAGATCTTCGCGACGACCTCGATCATGCCCTTGATGCGTGACCGTCTTGAACACTTGAAGACGTCTAGCGAAGTGGATTTTGTGGCACCACTAAACCGCT
>JBGTHH010000026.1:0-12701 GCA_041746275.1 Pirellulaceae bacterium
GTTGATTTCCGGGTGAATCAGTTGATGTTTAAGCATAGTTCCATTCCTGGGAGCGAGTGACGATTACAGGCCTTGTTGCAAAGCCCGCAGATGGCGGCTGAAGTGATCGGCCAGTACCTCGGTATACGTATCGGGATGGTCTTCCAAGACCGCTCGCAGGGCAGGACCCAACTCGTCGTGAGTCAGCACGGAACCGAAGGTGCAATGCAGGATCTGCCGCCCCGGTTTGGTGAAGCCGCGCCCCTCGGGGACATCACACCAACGTTCGAGATAAACGGATTCGAGCTGCTCGGCATCCGCAATCTCACTACCGGGTGTGACCATGGCATTGGTGGCCGACACATGATACGTGGCTTTATCGGTGTCGTAACGCCCGCGAGCGAACTCGATCAGACGACGAAACAAGGGCACGTCATGATGCGCCACGACGCGCAGTGCTTCCAGGTAACTGGTTCCCGCCGTCTTCACGTGGAAACGTCCGCGAGTCGCACGGGCCAAGGCCGCATACATCGACAGCTTGTCGGAACCCGAATGCAGGCTCAACTTGTAAGGGCCAATCATCTCGGCGATGGCGGCATGTTCTCGCAACGAGGTTTCCAAAGCTGCGACATCACCCTTGTAGTCGACTCCCTTCTCCAATTCGCCAATGAAACGAGGTGCCAGGCTGACGAGCTTCATGCCGCGACTCACACATTGCTCGGCGATGATATAGTGCTCGGCCAACGTCGTGGGCTGATCCGTTTCGTCGACGCTCAGCTCGATCTCGTAGTCGCGGCCCGCGGCACGGAGAACTTGTTGAATATGAGCGGCGAGCTGAATCGCGTGTTGAATAGCCGCGCCGTACTTGACAGCACACCTCATGCATGCGGCTTCATCGAACTCGACCTGTGTGCCCGTCGACAGCGTGACGCTACGTCCGAGATACTGGTCGAACCACTCGATCTGCCCGCGCACGGCCGCGAATTTGTCGCGTAACGTGGCTTCGTCATAACTATCCGCGTGTTCATCGACGTGACCGGAAGGATCGATCGTGTAAAAGGTGAAGCCCGCGGCCGCCGTACGATCGACATCATCGTTGGTCTTCAAATGATCCGCGTCGGCTCCCGTGCGGCCCGTCCAGCCCGCTTGCCGCATGCCCGCCAACGCATCGCGCATGACGTCCTCAGGACTGCGGCCGGTGCGCGCCATCTCGCGAATCGACTGCTGAGGAAAGATCGGTTCGATGCCGGCACCCGCCCGCTGCATCGCCGCGACGTGGCCGGGTGTTGCCAGTCCAATGCGATCGCCAAAGCCAAAACTTGGTGCCAAGCCGAGCGTCACGCAGGAGTTTTGATTGGTTGTCGTCATGAACAGTGTTACCTAGAACGAAAAGTATTGTTGGAAGGTCTCGATGGTTTGCCTAGCCGCAGCAACGGAATCGGGATAGGGCAAGGCCTCGGCCGACGCATAGCCGGCGTAGCCAATCTCAGTCAACGCCGCGACAATCGGTGCGAAATCGAGGTGCCCTAAACCCGCCGGGCGGCGATTCGAATCAACGAAATGCACATGCCCGATGTGACCCCTCGCCGCACGAATGGCATCCGCAGTATTCGTCTCTTCAATGTTCATGTGGAACAGATCGGCCAAGAGCTTGACGTTGCCGGTCGGCAGCGACTTCAGCAACTCGACTCCCTCCGCCATCGTGCAGATCAGATTCGTCTCGTAACGATTCAAAGGCTCGTAGAGCAACGGAACATCGTACTTCTCCGCGTAGTTGCCGAGCTCGGTTAAGGCCTGTCCCAACCGGCCTAACGCGTCCTCGCGACTTTGATCCCCGCCCCATTTGCCCTGCATCGAGCCAATAATTGCCGGCGCACCAAACGGTCCACCCAGATCAATGATTCCACGCACGAAGTCCAAGGCTTCGTCGCGCCGCTGTGGCTGAGGATCGATCAGGCTAAGGCCATGCAAGACCATCCCGGCACCCGTTCCTACCGCCGCCAACTGTAAATCATGACGCGAGAGCAGAGCTTGCAACTCACCGGAGTCTACCGCAGCCGGCGAGGGCGCGAAGATTTCGACGGCATCAAAGCCTAGCTGAGCGGCCTGCTCACAGGCTCGTGGGAGATCGTCCCAAAAGACGAACGGACCACCACGGGCCTGCGATACGAGACTGACAGTCACGGCGGAACGGATCATCGGAACCTCGTGAATAGAAAAACCTGGCAAGAAAGCAGGAACGGTCGTGGTTGTGACTAAGGAACCTCGATGATCGCCTTGATCACACCGCTCTCGGGCCGCGTGTATGACTCGAAGTTGTCGACCACCGAGTCAAACTTCGTGCGATGTGTAATCCAGGGAAGTGTATTGATGGTGCCGTCTTCGATTAATTGGATGATCCGTGTAAAGTCGCGTGGCATCGCGTTGCGCGAGCCCTTGATGGTCATTTCCGGTCGATGCAGCTTCGGATGTGCGAAACTGACGTCGTCGGTGGTAATGCCCACGTAGACCAACGATCCGGTATGAGCGACGTAGTTCAACGCGTTGGACATCGAGCGGTTGTTGCCTGTCGCATCGGTCACGACTTGATACATATCGCCCTTGGTGAGCTCGCGCATCGTTTCCAACTCGCTGCCATCGCCACGGAACACGACCGTGTGCTCGACGCCGTAGTTCTCGCGACAAAACTCCAATCGCGACTCGACCATGTCCATCACCGTGATCGTTGCACCGGTCAGACGCGTGAATTCAAGTGTGGCTAAGCCAATCGGTCCAGCTCCAACAATGAGAACGTGGTCTCCGCGTTGCGCCGCGCCGCGATCGCAAGCGTGACAGCCGATGGCTAACGTTTCAACTAACGCGAGTTGTTCGAACGTCAAGGATTTCGACGGATGTAGCTTGTCGGCTCGAAGGAGGAAGCGCTCGCACAAGCCGCCATCGATCATCACCCCGATGACATTCAGCTTCTCGCAGCAGTTGCCGCTGCCGCGCCGACAGGCGTAACAAACGCCGCAGTTCATATAGGGCTCGACACTGCAACGATCGCCCACTTGGACGTTGGTCACTTCGTCGCCGATCGCCAGCACCTCGACTCCCAATTCGTGTCCCGGGATGCGGGGATAGCGAAAGAAGGGCATTTTGCCGAGGTAGCCACTGTAATCCGTTCCACAGATTCCCATGCGATGCGTACGCACGAGAACTTCCCTCGGTCCGGGTGCGGCGGGCTCGTCGATCTCGACATACTCAAAACGTTTGGGCTCGTGCAAGCAAATCGCACGCATGTTCGTCACTCCCGTGAATTGCTGAGGGCTATGGCTCGACTCGCGGTTCGTCGTTGTTTTCCGGTCGGCCTTCGATGTAGAACCAATTGTGAATCGGCTGCAGGATCTGTTGGACCTCGGCCAGCAACTGAGTGTCCAGCGGTTCGGCGGCCCAGCGCACCCATTCGGCCACGCGATCGGGATTCGCGGACCCGGTGATGCATGTGGCAAAGGCCGGATTGGCCAGCGAAAACTGCAAGGCAAGCTGCGCGATATCCACGCCACGTTGGCGACAATGTGCGGCCGCTTGCCGCGCGACCTCGCGCACACGCGGTGTCGCTTTGTGCCACTTCGGCAACGGCGCGTCGCTGAGCAGGCGAGCCGAGAACGGTGCCGCGTTCATCAGACCGACTCCCTTCTCCTCGCAGATGGGCACGAGATCCAAGGCCATGTCATTCTGCAACGTGTAATGGTTATAGGTCAGAATCACGTCGACGTCGGCCCGCGCCAGGATGTACTTGAACATCTTCATCGGATAGCCACTGACGCCGATGTATCGGACTTTCCCGAGTGCCACTTGTTGGCGTAACGCAGGCAGCGTCTCCTCGACAATCTGTGACATCTCGACAAACTCGAGATCGTGGCAGAGCACGATATCCAAGTGGTCGACGTGCATTCGTTCCAGGGAAATGTCAACACTTTCGGCCACTCGCCGCGCGCTGAAGTCGAAGTGCTGACCAGCGTAGCGACCTAGTTTCGTCCCGAGGTAATAGCCGTCACGAGGGATATCGGGCAACACGCGACCGAGCAGCATCTCGCTCATCCCACGCCCGTAAAACGGCGACGTATCGATAAAGTTCATGCCGAGATCGATAGCCACGCGAACACTGCGCAACGCCTCGTCCAAGTCGATGCCGCGAAACTCCGCACCCAGCGACGACGCCCCGAACGACAGCACGGTCAGGTCCATATCGGTATTGCCGAGCTTACGTTTTAGCATCTCTTGTTCCGAGGATGAAACGCTTGGCGAGGAAAGGCCACGGTCAATGAAAGAGCAGGCCATGATAGCGGTCGAGTGCCGATGCCTCAATCGTAGACCGGTCACTCCGTGACCGGAATCGCTCGGTCATGGAGTGACGCGCCTACTCTCCGCTCCCGTGCTTCAATCAGTTGAGCGAGAGGTAAATCGGCCCCCAAGCTGATCGAAGCAATGGGGCCGCATTTGCGAACGCCTGACGGAATGCCTTCACGCTTTGTTCTACGGCTGAGCCGTTGGTAGAATCACCGTTGTTCAACGTCGCTCGCCTCGTTCACGGTGGCGACGGCCATGCTTTCCGTTGGGTGCGCGAGAAATGGCTTCTTCGATCAAGTATTGCCTGCGTCTTTCACGTATGCGACTTGTGATCGGTATCCTGATCGCATTGATTTTTCCCGCGACGTGGATTCTTGAGCGATCCGCCCTGCTTGATGTTCAGGGCATTGCATGGAATCCCCTCTGGACGGTGTTTGTTTTCGGATTCGTCTGGCCTTTTTCTCTGTTCCTTTTGTTTTTAGCTTGGCGGCGTTACCCGATCATTTGTCTCACTGACAACACTCTGTTTCTACGCCACGTTACACTACCGTGGAAGACCGCGAAGCTTTCAACGAACGAAGTAGATTGGGTAGTGGCAGATTGGGAACCAGATTCGTCTCACTGTTGTTTAAAGATCAAGGTCAGTCCGTCCTGTTTTGATCGCGAGCGCGTCGTTAGCCCATGGTTGCGAGGAGAAGCCGGCTTCCTGACCATGCAACTCAACAACGCGGAGAAAACTCCGGATGAGGTAGCGGCGGCGCTGAACTTCTTGATGTCGCAGTCTGAAAAGACGACCGCATAATCGAGACATCCGACACGCATTCGCCGCAAAGGCCTTTGGTACGCCTTCCTTCTTCAGGCTCAGCTATTATCCGGCGAATCGGGAAGCCGGAATTCGACGCCCTGGGCTAACGGCAATTCGTGGCCAAAGTTGATGGTGCAGGTCTGCCGACGCATGTAGGCCTTCCAGGCATCACTGCCAGCTTCGCGCCCGCCACCCGTGTCCTTTTCACCGCCGAAAGCACCGCCGATCTCCGCGCCAGACGTGCCGATATTGACATTGGCGATACCGCAATCGCTGCCGGCGGAAGAGAGAAACCGTTCGGCTTCGCTGAGTCGATCGGTAAAGATCGCCGATGACAAACCTTGGTCGACCTGATTATGCACCGAGATGGCTTCGTCCAAGTCGCGGTAGCTCATCACATACAGGATGGGAGCAAACGTTTCCTCGGCGACAATCGGCATGTCGGGACGAGCACGAACTAACGTCGGTTGGACGAAGTAGCCCGGTCGATTGAGACGCCTGCCGCCATACACGACTTCCGCTCCCTGTTGTCGAGCCAATTCCAAAGCCTGTTGCATCTGCTCGACTGCCGCCTCGTGAATCAATGGCCCCAGGAGCACGCCCTCTTCCCAGGGATCGCCGATGCGGATACTTGCGTAGGCCGCGGCCAGTTGTTTCGTGAACTTCTCCACAACCGATTCGTGAACGATCAACCGCCGGAGCGTCGTGCAGCGTTGGCCCGTGGTTCCGACGGCCGCGAACAAGACGGCTCGCAGGGCCAGGTCCAAATCAGCGGTTTCCGTCACGATCAACCCATTGTTCCCACCCAGCTCTAATAGCGATCGGCCCAGACGAGCACCCACGGTCTGGGCAACGCTCCGGCCCATCGCACAGCTTCCTGTGGCCGAGACGAGCGGCAAGCGGCGATCCGCAGCCATCCACTGGCCGACCGTGGCATCCGCACTGATGCAAAGATTGAAGATCCCAGCGAGACGATGCTGGGTCAGCACGCGATTCACTAAATGTTGAACCGCAATGGCCGTTAGCGGTGCTTCGGGCGACGGCTTCCAAATCATCGTATCGCCACAGACTCCAGCGATGGCGGCGTTCCAGGCCCAGACCGCCACGGGGAAGTTAAAGGCGGTGATGATCCCGATCGGGCCCAACGGATGCCACTGCTCAAACAAGCGATGCAATGGCCGTTCGCTGGCCATGGTTAATCCGTAAAGCTGTCGCGAAAGTCCCGTTGCGAAGTCGCAGATGTCGATCATCTCCTGAACTTCGCCGCTGCCTTCCGAGCGGATCTTGCCGACTTCGAGCGTGACCAGCATCCCCAAGTCAGCTTGGTGTTCGCGGAGGACTTGGCCAATCTGCCGCACGATCTCGCCGCGACGCGGTGCCGGGAGCGCTCGCCACGTGGCAAATGACGCATTCGCGCTCTCGACACAGCGTTCGTAATCGTCGGGACCCGCACACAGCACCGTGGCCAGCGGCTCGCCGGTGGCGGGATTCATGGAAACCAGCTCGGGACCTTGCGGCTGATCGATCCAATCGCCGCAAAACACGCCGCTGTTGATCTCGCTCAGACCCAGACGTTGAAGAATCTCTTGGAACACGAACGTCGCTCCCTCGTTGTCATTCAAGTATTTTCCCGCTCTCCATCACACTGCTTTGCGGTCCGACGGCAATTGGCGTCCAGGTACGTCAGGCTTTCCAGCCTGACATTCGTCCCGTTACACCGCTTTGCGGACGGACGGCAATTGGCGTAACACCTCGCCGAAAATCTCGATCGCCGTATCGACATCAGACTCGTCAATTACCAGCGGAGGACAAAACCGCACGGTGCTCGTGCCGCAGCCCAGCAACAGCAACCCCTTCTGAAAGCATTCTTGGATGACCGAGTTGCGTTGAGACACGGCCGGTTCCTTTGTCGTCCGATCACGAACCAACTCGACACCGATCATCAACCCGCGACCCCGAACATCGCCGATGATTTCCAATGTCTGTGCGAGCTCTTGCAAGCGACGCATGAGGTAGGCACCGACACGGCGCGCATTCTCGATGAGTTCCTCTTCCAACAAAGCGATCGTTTCCAAGGCTGCCACACACGATAGAGGATTACCGCCGAACGTACTGGCGTGGGAGCCGGGAGGCCAATCCATAGTCTCGTCGTTGGCGATGATAGCTCCCAGGGGCATCCCCGAAGCAATGCCCTTGGCCACGCAGACGATGTCGGGCACGACGCCCCAATGCTCCAGGGCGAACATCTTGCCCGTGCGGCCCATACCCGACTGGATCTCGTCGGCGATATACAGGATCCCATGCCGTTCAGCCAATGCTTTCAACCGTTGATGGAATTCCGGAGGAGGGACGATGTAGCCGCCTTCGCCCTGAATCGGTTCGACGATAAACGCGGCCACTTCGTGGGGCGGAACAGTTTGCTTGAATAATTTGTTCTCAATCTGGTCCAGGCAGTCCCAGCAGCAACTTTCGGCCGTGCGACGCGGGCAGCGATAACAGTTTGGGAAGTCGACGTGATTGACCAGAGGAATTAGTGGCGTGAAATCGGCGCGCTGCGTTACCTTGCTCGCGGTCAACGACAACGCCCCCAACGTGCGACCATGAAAGGCACCGAAGAAGGCAATCATCTGTTTACGCTTGGTGTGAAAGCGTGCCAGTTTGAAAGCCGCTTCAACCGCCTCGGCTCCCGAGTTCGTAAAGAACACACGTTTGGCTCCCGATCCCGGAGCGATCTCCGCCAGTTTCTTGGCGAGTTGAGCTTGGGGGCCGTAGTAAAAATCGGTCCCCGACATGTGCAGTAATCGCGAGGCCTGTTGCTGCACCGCCTGCACGACGCGAGGGTGGCAGTGTCCCGTCGCACAGACTGCGATTCCGGCCGTGAAGTCCAGGAAGCGATTGCCATCGACATCCTCAATCATGGCTCCTTCCCCGCGCGCAACCGCCAAGGGATAAACGCGAGTGTAGGAGGGCGAGGTGTATCGCTCGTCCAATTCGATCAGTTTCGATGCTTGAGGGCCGGGAAGTGGCGTGACAATCCGCGGCACGGGAATGTGGGGATCTCGCATGAGCATCGCTGCGCCTCCCTGATGAGTTGACAAGTCTTCTTGAATCCTACGGTACAATTCAGGTGAGGCAAGCTGAATCGAGCGGCTGACCTTGAATGTTTTGAGTTCCCCAACGACTTTGCCGCGATGGACCGAGAATCCAACGAGAAAACCACCTCTAGGAGCGTCGTAATATGAATGAATCCTCGTCCACTGCGATTCGTGGCCCCCACCAAGCCATCCTTGCCCACAACGAGCGAGAACGATTTACCCTGACCCTGTTCGACGCGTTGTGGGAACAGTATCGCCAGCGCGTCGCCTATGTTGCCGCCTATGAAGGCGTGGTCCGCGCGGCGGGTGCCACATTCGTCAATGACCATATTGCTTTCCGCACCTTCGCTCTCCAACAACCGACGACCGGCATCGTGACGCTGTCGCGGATTTTCGAAGCTCTCGACTATCGGGCCGCTGGCGTCTACGAGTTCCCCGACAAACATCTGAATGCCATCCACTACCAGCATCCGCATCCCGAATTCCCCAAACTGTTCGTGTCGGAATTGAAGACGTGGGAGTTGAGCACCAACGCCCAGCAATCGATCGCTCAAGCCTTGGTGAGTCATCGCCCGCCCGTCACGCTCGACACGTTAGCTGCACTCGCGCAATTCGATGTCCATCCGGCTGACAAGGATGCACTACTGGCCGAGCTCACGACGTACATTCAAGAGCTGCCGTGGGATCTTCCCGAGCGGGCCGCCGTCGAGCAACTGAATCAAGAGAGTCAGTACGCGGCGTGGGTCTTGGTGCATGGCTACAATGTTAACCACTTCACGTCGCTTGTGAATTCGCACGGCGTCAGTTCATTGAACGATTTGGAAAAGACGATCGACGCATTGCGAGACGCGGGCGTGCCCATCAAGGCCACGATCGAAGGCGAACCTGGCTCGAAGCTGCGCCAATCCGCGACCGAGGCCGTGACGATCGAAGTCCCGGTGCTTGAGGACGGTCAGATGACGACGATGCCGTGGAGCTACGCTTACTTTGAACTCGCCGAGCGCAACGCCGTCGTCGATCCAGTGACTGGTGTGGAGGCACGCTTCGAGGGATTCTTGGGACCTCAGGCGACGAATCTGTTTGAAATGACGCGCCGCTCGGTTCGTTAAGCGGCCACCACCTGCTGGCCCGCGAAGAAGTTGCCGATGTGGTGGACGACGCGCTGCTGCTCCTGCATCGACAGCCCCGGAAAGATCGGCAAGCTGAGCACTTCGGCTGCGGCACGTTCCGTTTCTCGCAAACTGCCGGCCGAGAAACCAACCTCGCGGAAGCACTCTTGCTGATGCAGCGGGATCGGATAGTAAACCTCACTACCAATGCCTTGAGTGGCGAGATGGGCACGCAATTCGTCGCGGCGGCCCTTGCCGACTCGGATCGTGTATTGATTCCAAACATGCTTACCGTGGCCATCATCGCGCGGCAGCGAGAGCACGTCATCGAGTCCCGCCTGGACAAACAGCTCCGCATAGCGGGCCGCATTCTGCCGTCGCGACTCGGTCCAATGCTCCAAGTGCCGGAGCTTCACACACAGGGCCGCGGCTTGCAGCGTATCGAGACGGCTGTTGATTCCCACAACGCGATGCACGTAGCGCGGCTGCATGCCGTGTGCCGCGAACAGGCGCAGTCGCTCGGCCAAAGCATCGTCGGATGTTGTCAACATGCCGCCGTCACCACAGCCGCCCAAGTTCTTGGTTGGATAGAAACTGAAACAACCGATATCTCCCCAAGCACCGGCGGGACGCTCCTTATGTGCCGAGCCGATGGCCTGCGCGGCATCCTCGATGATGTGAATCCGCGCCTGACGAGCGATGGTTTGGAGTTTCGTCATGTTCGCGCAGCGCCCGTACAGATGCACGGGTATCACCGCCTTGGTGCGCGGTGTGATCGCCGCTTCGACTTCGGCGGGGACGAGATTGAACGTCGCGGGATCGATGTCGACAAAGACGATCTTGGCTCCCACCCGATGGACCGCACTGGCCGTGGCGAAAAATGTAAAGCTGGGCACGATCACTTCATCGCCGGGACCGATGTCGAGCGCCAGTAAAGCCAGCAGCAAGGCGTCGCTGCCCGAAGCACAACCGATGGCGTGCTTGGCTTTCGACATGGCCGCGAGCTGACGCTCCAGTTCGGTAACGGCCGGACCATACAGGAACCGCCCGGATTCGAAGACCTCGCGAATAGCCGCCAGCATCTCTTCGTGAAGGGGGCGATTCTCACTGACGATATCAAGGAGCGGTACGGTTCGCGGATCAATGGTGCGGCCCTGAGTCATACGGCAAAGCTCCCTATGATGTGTTGCGCAGCTTGGGAGCGGGACGATATGCGTAAAGGGACTTGCGGTCAAGTGCGTTCGATCAGCCGCACGGCGGTGCCACGGAAGAGTTGCATTAGTTCTCCGCGATTCCAAATCTCAACGCCATAGCCGGGTGTGGGATCGGCGACTTTGACTCCACCCCAGGGAGCGGTTCCCAACAATACAACCGAGTGTCCTTGTCCCGGTCGCCACCCCCATTCCGCGAAACGCGGACTCTCGACGTTCGGTGTCTCCTCATCGCTCCAGCCCACGCTCAGGATCATCGGATGCGGGAACGTACGCGGTAGTTGCTCGGGTTCGCACTCGATGACTTCCACATCCCAACGAGTTCCCTCGGTCTTACGTTTCAAGCCTCGATACAGCCCCATCCAGGTCGTGCCCTTGCGCGTCAAACAGAGCTCGGCCATTTCAGCCTCCGTGGCCTCAATGCCATGCCAGCGTAGCAACGTGGCGGCGCTCGCGGCCGTACACGTATTCGGCGTCGTCTGGATACAAACGCCATCGCGATCCCATTCGTCGCCACACCGTGGCACGTCGCCCAGTATTGGTGACACCGAGGCGTAGCCCGCGGCGAGCGCTAGACTGGCCGTACAGATGGTCTTGCGTACCAGACGGCCCGCGATACGTGTCCAAGCAAAGCCGCCGAGTAGCCCGGCTGCGAGGGGAAACCAGTTACCCACCACGATCAGATTCGAGTAAGGCAACATCGCGGCCAAACTCACATCGTACCACAGGTGTCGGATGTAGAAAAACATCAGCACCACGACGATCACCGCCGCCAAGTCACTCGTTATTCGGCCCACGTGATACGAACACCACAATGAACCAAGGAACAGCACGATCGCCAACGCGCCAATACACACCAAGCCATAATAGAGATCGGTCATCACTGCCTCCCGCTGATCAGGGCCCGCACTGATTCTAACGTATCTCTGACAAGCTTGACCAGCAAATTTGGACAACTTGCCCGCGCCGTGTGCGCATTACATCGAGTTAGACTCTAAGCAGCATTCAGTTGGCGAGCCATCTGAGCGCACTTGATCCAGTCCGTGACTTCCGCCAGATCAGGTGTCTTTCCGTTGCGAATGATGCGTTTTCCTTCTTTGGTCTCGACAAAGGGCCTGACACGTCCCCACAGTTGTTGCGGATCGCTGGCGGCCAATCGTTCGGGATCGGTCACGCCGACCGCCACGAGAATCTGCGCGTCGTGACCGCGTAGCTGCGGCACTCGGCAAGCCAATTCGGTTTGCTGCTGCCACTCTTTGACCGTTTGAGGCGTGAATCGTTTGACATCCAGTCGCCGTGCAATCACGTCGGGATCGGCCTGCAGGAACTCCGCGACCGATTTGATACCGATCGCTTCGAGCCGTTCAGCCGTACGCGGTCCAATCGACGGCGCGTCGACTACGGCATCGTTACGGCTCAGATAGAACCGTCGATCAGCATCGGCGGATCGCAACCGGACGACATTCGGCTCGTGGCCGCGCGGGCCGCTTGTCGTTTGGGAACGACCGGTTCGATCGTGACGTGGTGCGGGAGAACGCTCGTGTGAGTTTTCGTTGCGGTCACGATCCGTACTGATCCAATCGGCGACGCGCGACAGTTCGAACTCGGTCCCTGACATGAGCACGGCTTGACCATTGCTGCTCGCGGCGACGCTCTTGACCATCTCGCGCAGCTCGCGCGGACTGAGGCGGTACAACTGTTCAGGCTCGGTGATGCCACAGGCCACGAGGATGCGAGCGTCGTAACCGCGGAGTCGTGGCACTTGGCACAGGAGCCTTGCTTGAGCTTGCCACGTGGTGATCAATTCCGAGGAGATGCCCACCTCTCCCAAATCATTAGCGGCCAATTTGGGAGACAGCCGTAGTAGATCGCCCACACGCATGACGCCGATCTTCCGCAATCGCTCCGCGCTGGCGGCATCGATCGCGACGACGTCTTCAATCGGACTGTGTTCAGTCAGAGTATAGGTGGGAGCGGCATCGGGCTGATCACCAAACAACGAAGCTGTTTGGGCATCCCAAGCACCTTTCACCAGTCCGGCCTTTAGCGAGGCTTCGCCCGAGATAGGCAGCGACACGGCGGGGGCCGGTGCGGGACGGAGATTCGTCGTCGCCAACCGAGGCAAGGTACGCACGGGTACGTTCAGCAACCGGAACACGCTGGCGACGTG
>JBGTHH010000027.1:0-3052 GCA_041746275.1 Pirellulaceae bacterium
CCCGCCTGCCGTTGCACGATCTCCCGCCACCGAGCCTCCGCTGCACCATTGTTCTTCCTGGCCATCTGGACCTCCGATAGTGAAGTGACAAAAACTTCAAACTACCACCAGGCACAAGACGCCTCGGATGCAACGCTCACGTTGTTGGCCTATTGCGTGCTGCGGACGCATTGGCACTTGGTGGTCTGGCCGCGCGAAGACGGCGAACTGTCACGCTTCACGGGCTGGCTGGTTTTGACTCACACGCAGCGCTGACATGCCCATCGTCACAGCACGAGCCGAAACGAATTCACGAAACGGACTCCGAACGCAAAGTGCGACACGGAAAGATCTAATTTTCTAAGCGGGACCAATCCTTGGACGCTGCTTGAGGTGACCTGTACGTTAGCCTTTCCAGGCTGACAGGGCAGCCGATAGGCGAATCAGGTACGGCTGGAAAGCAGGTACGGCTGGAAAGCAGGTACGGCTGGAAAGCAGGTCAGGCTGGAAAGCAGGTCAGGCTGGAAAGCAGGTTTGGCTGGAAAGCAGGTCAGGCTGGAAAGCCTGACGTACGAGGGTCGGCCCATGTGGCTGGCCGATTCGCGTGCGGCTGGCCAGGTGGTGAAGACGCAATGGAACCGCCGGGTCCCCGCTGGGCTTGGTGAATTGCCGAAGGAATTCGTCGCAATGGTCAAGTTCCACGGAGTTGACGAAGATCTGCTCGTTGCCGCGAGAAGGCAGACACTCAACATTTGGCCACGGGATTGTGCCGTGCCGGTGCAGTGACTTGTGCTGCGCTCGAAACCCCACCGCCTGAGCAGCGGACTTGCCGCCAGCCCACAAGTGAGCCATGATCGAATGGCCGCCAGCGAGCATCCGGAGGCCGATGTTGTGGTTTACGTTCTCCTACTTCAATAAACTCAACCGATGAATCACAACGCACCCCGCGCTGTCGGGATTGATCTGGGTACGACCTTTTCGGTGGTGTCTTGTCTGGACGAAACGGGACGCCCGCAAACGCTGCTCAATGGCGAAGGCGATAAGTTAACTCCCAGCGTCGTCTTCTTCGAGGGGACCGACGTGATTGTGGGCAAGGAGGCGGTCAAGGCGATCGGGACGGAGGCCGACCAAGTCGCGGAGTGTGTCAAACGCGATTTGGGGAGTCGCATGTACGGCAAGGTCTTGGGTGGCCGGCAGTACCCGCCGGAAGCGATCGAAGCCTGGGTACTGAACAAATTGCGGATCGATGCCCAGCAACAGATCGGTCCCTTTGACAAGGTCGTGATCACCGTACCCGCCTACTTTGATGAAGTCCGCCGCAAGGCCACGCAGGACGCCGGATACATCGCGGGTTTTGAAGTGCTGGATATCATCAACGAGCCAACGGCTGCCGCTGTGGCGTTCGGTTGTCAGCAAGGCTTTTTGCCCGCCGCCAAGTCCGCGGAGCGTCGTAAGATCCTGGTTTATGATCTGGGTGGCGGGACCTTCGACGTGACCGTGATGGAGCTCGGCCCGGACGAATTTAACACGTTGGCCACGGATGGCGACGTGCGATTGGGAGGCCGGGATTGGGATCAAAGGTTGGTGGATTACGTAGCGGAAGAGTTCATTCGGCGTCATGGCGTTGACCCGCGTTCGGACTCGAATGCCGAAGGCCGCTTGTGGCGCGATTGCGAGGACGCCAAACGCACGCTGTCGGCGCGGTCGAAGGCCACGGTCGCCTGCGATTATCGCGGATTAGGGATTCGTTTGGAGATTACGCGTCAGGCGTTTGAGGACATGACGCGCGATCTGTTGGATCGCACGGCGTTCACCACGCGGCAGACGTTGCGTGCGGCATCCTTGACCTGGAACGACATCGATCGCGTACTGCTCGTGGGAGGCTCGACGCGGATGCCGGCCGTCGGCGAGATGCTCCAATCCATCGGAGCCACACAGCTTGATCGCTCGGTTTCTCCCGATGAATCGGTGGCACATGGGGCCGCGCTCCATGCCGGTATGTTGCTCGAACGACACCAGGGCCGAGCTCCACGGCTGAAGATCCGAAATGTGAATTCGCACAGTCTGGGCGTGATCGGTCACGAGGGCCCGACTCACCGGCCGCGCAACGCGATCCTCATCCCGCGCAACACGCCCTTGCCGGCCACGGCGAAGCGTGTGTTCAAGACGCAGAAGGCCGCACAGAAGTCGATCCTTGTGCAGATCGTTGAAGGCGAGAGTGCGGCACCCGAGGACTGTTCGCAGCTCGGTAAGTGCTCGGTGCGTGAATTGCCCCCCGACTTACCCGCTCAAACACCCATCGAAGTCTGTTTTCGCTATGCCGAAAATGGCCGTTTGACGGTCGAGGTGCGTTGCGCGGACAAGCAACTTCGACACGAAATCCAGCGGGAGAATAGCCTCACTCCCGAACAGCTCACGAGTTGGCGACAATACATCACCCAAAGCATGGGCTAGTCCGAATTACTCATCAGCCGTTGAGTGTTAGCTCACGGTCCACACGAACGCCTGAGAACCAGACGCTAACGCGTTCCGGACGGCGTCGAGCTGGTGATGGTGACGGTTTTGATGGTCGTCACGTGGGGAGGGATGAATCTCTCTATGTCGATTGGGAAGTACCACGACTCGACGGGAAAGCACCCGAAACACCGGATCGCTCTCCCTGTGGTCAGCCGCAACCTATGGTTCGAAAGCGTGGCCCGCGCGAGCAGTTCGTGCGGCGGACCAAGTTGCCCTTGTGATTGGCTGATCCAGCTCATGCCTGAGACCCCTGCCCGGATTCTCTTGGTGGATAACGATCCGGCGATGCTGCGCCTGATCACCAAGTGGCTGGAGAGCTGCGACTTTCACGTCACGTGTGCTCGTGATGGTCAAGCGGCGCGCGAGGCCATCGAGGCCTGTTGTCCGCAGATACTTATGGTCGATTGGGAATTGCCCTACATGGGCGGCCTGGAGCTGTGTCGTTGGCTACGACAGCAGAATCTTCCCCGTTACGTCTATACGATCCTTAACACCAGCCGGAGCGGCACCGACGATATGATGCTGGCACTTGAATCGGGTGCCGATGACTTCCTGA
>JBGTHH010000028.1:0-7353 GCA_041746275.1 Pirellulaceae bacterium
GGAAGCACCGTGCAGGCCGGGCTCCAGGCGTGAACCCGTCAGCACCTCCAGCGACCGGGGATTGAGATTTGACTTCCAATCCTGCCCCTCCGCCACGTCTTCCGGATCGGGCTTCGTAAACAGGTGATCATACAGCCGAACCTCCGCGGGGATGGAGTCGGCGGCGCTGACCCAATGGATCGTTCCCTTCACCTTTCGCCCGTCGGGAGCGTTGCCGCCGCGTGTGGCCGGATCGTAGGTACAACGCAGCTCGACGACCTCTCCGTGCGCATCCTTGACCACGGCCGTGCAGGTGATGAAGTACGCGTAGCGCAATCGCACCTCGCGTCCCACACTCAAGCGAAAGAACTTCTTCGGCGCGTCTTCCATGAAGTCGTCACGTTCGATGTACAGCTCGCGCGAGAACGGTACGAAGCGCATGCCCGCTTCCGGGTCCTGCGGATGATTCGCGGCTTCGAGTTCTTCGACTTGCCCCTCGGGGTAATTCTCGATCACGACCTTCAACGGCCGCAGCACTCCCATCACGCGATGCGCCCGCGCGTTCAAATCCTCGCGTAACGCGTTTTCGAGCACGACGATATCGGTCACGCCATCGAATTTGGTGACACCGACTTGCCGACAGAACTCGCGAACCGCCTCGGGCGTGTAACCGCGCCGTCGCAGGCCGCTGATAGTGGGCATTCGCGGATCGTCCCAGCCGCTGACATGACGTTCCTTGACCAATTCGAGCAGACGTCGTTTGCTCATCATCGTGTAGGTCAAGTTGAGCCGCGAGAACTCGATCTGTTGCGGATGATAAATTCCCAACGCTTCACAAAACCAATCGTACAACGGTCGATGATTCTCGAACTCCAGCGTGCAAATTGAATGCGTGATCCGTTCCAGCGAATCGGATTGGCCGTGGGTGTAGTCGTACATCGGATAGATGCACCATTTGTCACCCGTGCGATGATGATGGGCGTGCAGGATGCGATACATCACCGGATCGCGGAGATTAAGGTTGGAGCTTGCCATGTCGATCTTGGCCCGGAGCGTTCGGCTGCCATCGGCAAACTCGCCATCGCGCATGCGTTCGAAGAGTTCCAGGTTCTCCGCCACCGAGCGGTTGCGGTACGGGCTGTCGCGACCCGGCTCGGTCAGCGTCCCGCGATACTCGCGAATCTGCTCGCCATCGAGGTCGCAGACATACGCCAGCCCTTGTTGGATCAACTGCACAGCCCAATCATAGAGTTGGTCGAAGTAGTCCGAAGCATAAAACTCCCGATCTTCCCAGTCGAATCCCAACCAGCGCACATCGGCCTTGATCGAATCGACATATTCCTGCTCTTCCTTGGTTGGATTCGTGTCGTCGAAGCGCAGATTGCACTGGCCCGCAAACTTCTGGGCCAAGCCAAAGTTCAGGCAAATGCTTTTGGCGTGGCCGATGTGTAAGTAGCCATTGGGCTCGGGAGGAAATCGCGTATGCACGCGCCCGTCCCACTTACCCGATTGCCGATCGTCCTCGACCATTTGCTCGATGAAGTTCAGCGAGCGGCGGTCGTCCGGTGTGGCTTCTGCGTTGGCGGAATCATGCTGGTTGGGGGGAGTTGAGTTCATAGCGGGGATTCGATTCCCAGGTCAGTGGACGAAGTAGGCGATACAAGCCGCCAGATTGTATTGACTACCGGTAAAAAAGGAACCTCGATTCGCGACGCCCATATTTGACATTGCGACACCAGAGACGACAATCGGGGTGCTTTACCCATCCCATTGGCCGAGTGAGAACCATGTCATCACACCCCACTGCTTCGCCGCTTTCTCGACGTGACTTTCTCCAACAGAGCGGCGTGGCCGTCGGAGCCGTTCTGGCTTGTTCGCGAGAGACCGCAGCCGCGCCCGCGAGTTACGCCGGTTTGGATTCGGCACGCTACTTGGGGCCGGTCGAAGTACTGGCCGTGATCCGGGATACGAGTGTCTTTACGGAAGGTCCCGCCGTCGACCGCGCGGGAAACCTGCTGTTTACCAATGTCCCGGTGAACAAGATCTTGAAGTGGGATCCAACGGCCCGAGAGCTGTCGGTGTTTCGCGAGGGATCGCACGAGGCGAACGGACTGTACTTCGCTCCCGATGGCAGCTTGTTGGCCTGTGAAGGAGGGACCGCGCGCGTGACGCGGACCGATCCGCAGACCGGCGACATTGAAGTGCTGGCCGAGGGCTTCCAAGGCAAACGCCTGGCGAAACCGAACGACTTGTGCATGGACGATCGCGGTCGTATCTATTTCACGTCGCGCACGGCGGTCACGGATGCCGAGAATGAGAACCTCAAGGCGGTCTACCGGATCGACCCCGATCGTTCTCTGCACCAGATACTGGCCTGGCCCGATGTGCATATGCCCAACGGCATCGTCACGTCACCCGACAACCAACGGCTCTACGTCATCGAGTCCCATCCGGACGCCGACCATCATCGCGACATTCGCGTCTACGATCTCCGACCGGATGGAAGCGTCGCCAATGGCCGTGTGCTGATCGACTTCTATCCCGGTCGCAGTGGTGACGGCATGTGCATCGATGCCGAGGAGAACTTGTACGTGGCGGCCGGTTTGCATCGGACGCGTCAGACCAGCGAGACGCTTGACACCAAGCCCGGCATTCATGTGATATCACCCGCCGGGAAGTTGCTCGCTTATCGAGAGACTCCCGAGGACACGATCACGAATTGCACGTTCGGCGGGCCGGATCTGCGGACGCTGTACGTCACCTGTGGCACGCAGTTGCTCAGCCTCCGCACCGCGATTCCGGGCAAAGCCAGTTATCGACCGAATTAGTCGTCAGCGGATCACATACCCGCCATCCCAGCGGAACAGGTCTTTCAAGCTGTGATTCACCACAGCTCCCTCCGGCCAGACGCCGCGATATAGCGATGCAATGCACTGCGCCGCCTCCACGCCCATGGCCACTAACGAAGTCTCATCGGCACCGGCAATGTGGGGACTAACAACGATGTTTTCGAGCTGAAACAACGGGTTGCTGGCGTCGGGCGGCTCTTGTTCAAAAACATCGAGACCCGCCGCACGCAGGTGGCCTGAAGCCAGCGCCCGATACAAATCCGCTTCCACCATCAGCAGCCCGCGGGCCGTGTTGAGAAAGATGCTCCCCGGCTTCATTTTGTGAAAGGCATTGGCATTGAACAACCCACGCGTCTCATAGGTCAATGGCGCGTGAACGCTAATCACGTCGCTCTCGGTCAACAAGCGATCCAAGTCGACCAATTCAATGCCTTGCGTGCGAACGAACTCGGGATCGGGAAAGCTTTCGGTCGCGAGCACTCGCATCCCCAATGCCGCGGCGCGGACGGCCAAGCTCCGCCCAATCCGGCCTAGGCCAAAGATACCGATGGTTTTGCCACGCAGGGCCATCGGCAAGCGACGCGGCCAGGCTCCGGCACGGACTTGCTTGTCGTTCGCCACGATCATACGGCTGGCGGCGAACAGCAAGGCCAAGGTCATCTCGGCGACGGCCTCGTGGTTCGACGTCGGGGTGATGGTCACGGCGATCCGCCGCTCGGTGGCCGAGGGAACATCGACGCCATCATATCCGACGCCAGCTCGGGCGATGACGCGCAGCCGCGGCGAGGCGGCCAGGACCCGCGCCGTGTAGCCCTCGGAGCCCGCGATCGTGGCATCGATACCACGCAACTCGTCAATCAACTCGTCATCGCCACCCAAGTTGCGTGCGAGCAAAGGGTTTTTGGGATAGCGGATGTCGCAGCCGGCTTCCCGCAACACATCGACATATCGTTCCGGGACTTCACGCATCGCTTCGGGAACAATCAAGACGGTGGGCATAGAACAATCACTCATTTGGTCGGAGTTCAAGCAGACTACTGGCGAGTCCTGTTGGGTGTGGAACGAGTAATATAAACGTTCGTTTCCGCACATGACAGTTGGGCGCGGGACGAGTCGAGCTTGTACCTGTGACACTTCCCAACGCACGGGATATATGTTTTCCCTGCATCGCATGGAGCGCGACGTCGGAGCGACGAGCCGCTAAAATGTTCGGATAGCGTTACCGCTGCTCAACGACGAAGTACTCATAGCCGCCATTGATGATCTGGACACCGAAGACGGTTTTGCGAAGGCGATCAACGCGTCCGTCTCTCGCATGTTGGATCTCCAAACGAGCAAGTACGTCCTCGATCTCTGGCGGATAGAACTGCATGAGTACGCGACGATCAACGTCGATTCCAGCTCTCTGAAGCAAAGTGCGATCAAACTGCTTCACTGCTCCACCGCGCCACGTTAAATACAATCGCTTCTCGTGACTGCCGTCACCGGTGCGAACCGTCGGCGTCGGCCCCGAAAAGTGTGACGCGTAGTCGATGGCGCGTTTGCCACCGGCGGCACCGAGTTCAATTCCGAAGAAATCGAGTTGCTGGGCATATCTCGCGAGCGACGAAACTTCGTAGCGAATCTCCCAACGCTCCCAACGTGGGACGAGCTCCGTTGGCGGAGGGCCATCGCTACGAGGGTCGGACTTAACGTGACTCGTCGCGGACACGGAATCCGTTTTCAACTGTGCAACCACGGCCACGGCATCACGGCTCAACAACGACGAGAGCTCGACGACGGGTTCAAGCAACTGGGAACTTGTTAATTCCGCGAGTTGCGGCGACTCGAGTTCATCGTCTTGCCGTGAGTCCGATTCCCTGATCGGTCGGACACCGCCAACGACGAGATCCCGACCGGGGAGTGCATTTGGCGGAGTCAACCACAGGACAAACAAAAACACAACGCACGTCGCGGTTAGAAGAAGTATCGCGATAAGCAGGCTCGCGACGCGATCGTAATGGCTCGGTCGGAGCGATGTCAGGCGATAGGCTTCGTGGAGACTCGTGGGTGACATGGTTCGTCTCCTTCTCGACAGCGAATTGAGCTGGCCCATTGCATACGCCGCAGGCACTTAGCATAGCGTCCCGCGCACGTTGATGACAATCGTTAGGCGATTACTACCGCTCCAACCGGCGGAGGTGCAGGAAGTCTTGACCTGTGCCCCACGGATGTTTTGGGATTATCGCTAAGCATGATGAAAGCACTGAAAAGCCGTGGTGTCGGGAGGGGTGTTCTTGACCCTGCGCAAACCATTCTCTAGCATTCGTTTACATCGCCACGATCATTTTGAGTGTGGTCGCTGGCGGCGAGGTTACCAACGGTGACATGCGTTTCCCGCCGAAGCGTGTGCCTGATCCGGTCACTACGGAGAGTCTGTGATGATGACCCGACGAATGATTCGCTTCGCCTTGCTGCTCAGTTTGCTCACATTGCCGGGTTGGTGCGCCGGTTGTCGGAAGGATAGCGGCGTCACATCCACCCCCACCGCGACCACCGACTCGAATACGACCAGTGCGGCGGACGTAGCGGCTCAGTCCACGACGGCGGGCGAGGTGACCGAGGATGTGTTGCTCGAACCGTTCGATCCACCCGCCTTGGAAGACCTGGAGGCGAGTGTCACGTGGGTGGATCAGCGCGTGGTCGATACGATGCAGTTGCGGCGCGAAGCCGAGGCGGGGGCCACACCGCTGGTAACCGTCGAGGAAGCGTTGAGCATGCGCAACGACAATGCCGAGGCTAACAAAAAGATCATCAGCGCGCTGGGGCAATTGCCCGCCGACGACGCCCAAGTGAATTGGGAAGCATCAATCATTCGACATTTGAGCGGGGATGCGAAGAGCACCAATCCGCTGATGATGAGCTCCACCTCCGAGTTTGAAGTGAACGGCTTGACGAGTTTCGGCGTCTTTGGTTTTGACTGGGAAATGAAGCCCCTGGCCAGTTCCGATGCCGCCGTCAGTTGGCAGACCAGCAGCGACGGCCTGTATGACAAAGTCGTGTTGCGTGACGATCTGACTTGGTCGGACGGCCAACCGATTACGGCTCACGACGTGAAGTTCTCGTTCCAAACGATCATGAACCCCAAGGTGCCCGTGCCTGCGGTTCGCGCCGGAACCGACGAATTGCGGTGGGTCGAGGCCTATGACGATCACACCTTGGTCTACTTCCATAAGAAACCTAGCCCGACCAATATCTGGAACATTAACTTCCCGGTGATTCCCAAGCACGTGTACGAGAAGTCGGTGCCGGACGATCCCTCGATGGCCAACAGCGACTATCACATCAAGCTGGAACAGAACCCGATCACGGGCGGTCCTTACATCATTACCACACGGATTCAGGGCCAGGAGATCGTGCTGCAGCGGCGCGACGACTGGTTTAAGAAAGATGGAAAACTAGTTCGGCCGATGCGGCACTTCAAGGAGATTCGCTGTCGGGTGATCGAGGACCCCAATACCTCGTTGCTCGCGCTCCGCGCGGGTGAAATCGAGGAAACGATCCTCAATCCCGAGCAATGGATCACCGAGCAGACGAACAACGACGAGTTCTATGCTCGGAATACCAAGGCGACAGGGACGCAGTGGGTCGAGTTTCACTTCATTTGGAATTGCGAGACGCCGTACTTCTCGGACAAACGGGTCCGGCAGGCGATGGCCTATGCGTTTGACCACGACGAGATGTTGGAGAAGCAGTTTTACGGGCTCTATGAACCGGCTATGGGACCGTTCCATCCCAGCGCGTGGATGGCTCCCAAGAATTTAAAGCCGTTCAAGCAGGACTTGGATAAAGCCGAGGACCTACTGTCGCAAGCGGGTTGGGAAGACTCGGATGGCGATGGCATTCTCGATAAACAGATTGGTGGCAAGTTGACCAAATTCGAGTTCACGATTATCTGCTCGACGACTCCGAACAGTTTGAAGGTGTGTGAACTGCTGAAGCAAAATCTGGACCAGATCGGGATCATCTGCAATGTCAAACCGACGGAGTTCACGGTGTTGCAGCAATTGGAGATCGATCACAAGTTCCAAGCCGCCATGGGAGGCTGGGGGACGGGGACCGATCCCGATACGACGATCAACATCTTCGGGACGGGCGAGAACCGCAACTTTGGCTTGTATTCCAACAAGGAAGTGGACGAACTGTATAAGCAAGGTCGGCTCGAATTCGATCCCGAGAAGCGGGCCGCGATCTATGCCCGCATTCACGAAATCGTGTACGAGGATCAGGTGTACACGTGGCTCTTCTGGCGTAATTCGTTTTACGGATTCAACAAGAGCTTGCGCGGCTACAAGTTTAGCCCGCGCGGTCCGTACAACTACGGCCCGGGTTTCGATTCGCTATGGAAGGTCGCTCCTTGATCGGAGCCGGTTCGACATGCTGAGCTATATTATCCGACGCTTGTTGATCGGAGCGATCACGCTCGTCTTGATCACGTTTGTGGTGTATGGCTTGGTCCGTAATATGCCCGGCACGCCATTAACCT
>JBGTHH010000029.1:0-4798 GCA_041746275.1 Pirellulaceae bacterium
GTCAAATGCACAGCAGTATCGTGCAGCGCCTGCAGTCGCAATTGGGCCGCCGTCGTCCTGAATTTGGTCGGTAAGCGTCACGCTTATCATGCACGCGGTCACGATTGACTCGTTTAGCCGCAGGCGTACGCGAAACGGCAACCGGCGTACGCCTGCGGCCAAACGAGTCAATCTTGACCGCGTGCCGGATAATCGTGACGCTTACCGACCAAATTCAGGACGACGGCGGCCCAATTGCGACTGCAGGCGCTGCACGATGCTGCTGTGCATTTGACTGACGCGACTTTCGCTCAGATCGAGCGTCGCACCAATCTCCTTCATCGTGAGCTCTTCGTAGTAGTACAGGATGATGATCAGTCGCTCGTTACGATTCAGCCCCTTGGTGACCAATCGCATCAGGTCTGTCTTCTGCACGCGGCGCGTGGGATCTTCGCCCTTCTTATCTTCGAGGACATCGATTTCGCGCACGTCCTTGTAGCTGTCGGTTTCGTACCATTTCTTATTCAAACTGATCAGGCCCACGGCGTTGGCTTCGGTCATCAGCTTTTCGAGATCGGCGACGCTGAGCTCCATTTGAGCAGCTAATTCCTGCGGCGTCGGCTCGCGGCCCAGCTTGGTCTCCAAGGTCTTCTTGGCCTCGCCCAACTTGCTGGCCTTGGAACGCACGAGTCGTGGCACCCAGTCCATCGTCCGCAATTCATCGAGCATCGCCCCGCGGATTCGCGGTACACAATAGGTCTCGAACTTCACGCCTCGTGTCAGATCAAAGGCGTCGATAGCATCCATCAGCCCAAAGACGCCGGCCGAGATGAGGTCGTCGAGTTCCACGCCTTCCGGCAATCGCGCCCAGATCCGTTCGCCGTTGTATCGGACGAGCGAGAGATAACGCTCGACGAGCTTGTTGCGTAGCTCTTTTCGCGTGGGGTCCGCTTTGTAATCCGCCCAAATCTGCTTGATCTCGTCCTCGTCGAACTTGGCCCGTGGCGTCGTGGGGAAGCGCGTTTGATGTCTCTTAGGTGCGTAGATCGTTGCCATGCAATCCTCCATGATTGATTTAACGCCCGTGGCGGCGAATCGTGCCACGTATGACGCTTACCATTCGCCTCATGCGAATGTCTGCCCGAGGGCGGATCGTTCGTAATTTTCTCAGTCGCTACAAGCCACTCTTAGCGCACGGCTTGAGCGGACTCGGTACGGCCTTTCAATTCCCGGTCGAAGTTTGCCTTGACGGATTCAAACACAATCGAATCCGCGACTTGTCCCACTAGGTAGCCAAGGCCAGCAAAGAGGAACAGGCATGTTGTCGCCAGAAATAATGTGGTCTCAGCGCCACCTCCATTAAACACACCGCGAGCCAAAATCGTGGTAAAGGCCAAGGGACCGAGTATGCCTGCATACGTGCGACCCATAGGACACTCCACTCAGCCCGCAAACTTGCGCTAGTCCGTCTAGCTTAACAATTTGCGGCGTAAGGATACGGTGTCCTTTTATTCGGCATTCCTCGAAGCTAGGTTGAAGGGAAAGTAGGAATTTCATGACTTTGTTCGGTGGTAGCGGCTGTGCGTTGGCCCGTTAGGCCGCTCGTGACAAACTCGACGTATCGGCTAGTGACGCCGCGAGTCGCTCGACCGCGATCGCTGCGGGACTGGTCGGTTCACCCAGCACAAACGGCAACGAGGCCAACGTGGCGGCGTTCACTGCGGGATCGCTCGGTACGACACCGGCCAAGCGAATGGGGAAGCCGAGGAATTTTTGACACGAGCCGTTGATGCGTTGATGGACGTCCATGGCACGTCGCTCGTCCGTGGCGCGATTCACAACCAATCTTAGCGTGGAAGCGGCGACCGCCACGAATGTGGTCTTGATCCGAGCGTAAGCCGCCATCATCGGTGCATCCTCGGGAGTGGTCACCAGGAGCACGTCATCGGCAATCGCACAGAATCGGCCGAGCAGGTCGCTGTGCTCGCTTCCCACATCGATGACCACAATATCGGCATGGCGCCCCAGAGTGCGAAGTTGACGTTTGAGCCGTTCGAAGACCAATTCCTCGGTGGCTTGTAATCCTTGGGCGGCCCGTAAGCCAGGCACCACTTGAATTCCGGCCGGACCGCGTTGCAGGACTTCGTGAATATCCCGTTCGGCCAACAGCACATCCGCACTACGCGAGGCATGGGGCAGACCACAACGCGCCGCGACCTCCGAGTGCCTGGCGTCGGCATCGACGATGACGACCCGCGAACCTTGGATGGCGAGCGCGACAGACAGGTTCACGGCCAGCGAAGTCACACCGCCGCCTTCCTGGCTGCCCGTCACGACCATCAAACGCGGTGGCGGCCCGATGGGGAGGGCGTTCTCGCGCATGGCGCGAAGGACGAGTTTTCGCAGTTCTGTGGCTTGGTCAATCATCGCACTTCGGTCCCCGGTGGTCGTTCGACATCTCGTCGATCTTCTGGAACTGGATCAGACGCCATCGGGGCTCAGAACCATACGAGCCAACCCGCGAGCATCGGCCGCCGCAATGTCATCGGGCACGTTTTGACCGTGGGTGATATAGCTAATGGGCAAACGGCTATGACGCAGCAGCGGCAACACGTTCCCCAGACCAGTCGTTTCATCCAGTTTGGTGAAGAGCAACGAGGTCGCGCCAATCTCGGCGAAACACTGCGCGGCCTTTTTCATGCTCACCGTGCTGGCGACGCTGCTGAGCACCACGTGGACTTCGTCGGCCCGCGCCTCGGCCAGCATGGCCTTCAGTTCGTGAACACGCAGTTCATCGCGGGGGCTGCGCCCCGCCGTATCCATCAGGATTAAGTCCAGATCCGCTAGCCGCGCGAGCGCGGCCCGCATTTCGCGCGGGGTCGACACGACTTCTATGGGCAAGTCGATAATCTCCGCGTACGTCCGCAATTGATCCACCGCCGCGATGCGATAGGTGTCGACGGTGATGAGCCCCACACGCTGACGTTCGCGCAAATGGAAGTTCGCGGCCAATTTGGCGATCGTGGTTGTTTTCCCCACTCCCGTCGGTCCCACCAACGCCACGATACGTCGCTGACCCGGTTTCACTTGTATCGGGCCCGAACATTGAATCTCGTTCTCGATCAGTCGGACCAAGCGTGATCTGAGCACCAGCAAGTCGTTCTGATCCGTCAGCGACGCGCCACTGCGAACGCGCTCAATTAAGTCACGCGCTACGTCTTCTGCGACTTCCGCGTTGAGCAAGTCCGTGAACAGCCGAAACAGCGGCGCGGGCAACTCGTCTTGATGTGCGGCCACTGCGGATTGGCAGAGCTCCTCAACCAGTGACGGCGACTCGTCCTCTTCCGCCTTCAGATCGGCGCGATACTTCGCGCGAAAATCATCGTAGTCGGCGGCCGGGAACACCTTCGTCGGCGAGCCGACCACGACCGGTGACGGCGACTTGGCTGGCAGGCGACTGGGCACGTGGATTGTGGCCGAGGCCATGACTTCGATCTGACGCCCCGCCAGCCACCGCAGCATTCCGCTACGAACTTCGCGCGTATGCAAGACCGCGGCTTCCGGGCCAAGGTCCCGCCGTATTAACTGCAAGGCTTCTTGTAATGATCCAGCTCGATAGGTCTTGACGTCCATGTCTGGCTACCGATCTTAAGACTTCAGGATGGAAAAGGAACGTTACTTGCGTGGCATCGCGTCGGACACGATCCCCAGGGATTCGATAATCGTATCGCGTGTGATCTCGTTGTAGCTCAGCACGACCAAGTGTGGCAGGTTCGACGACGTGAGCTGCTTCAATCCGGGACGAATCTGCGGGCTGACCAACACGATGGGTTTGCGTCCGCCACGAGTTAGTTTCTCGATCTCGTGGCCAATCAACTCGCACGTTTTCTCGATCGCGGGGGGCGACATGCGAATGAAGAGACCGCGTTCGCTGTGTTCAATGCCGGCCGCGATGCGATCCTCCAACGCCGGATCGAGCGTGATGACATGCAAGCGTTTGTCCTTGTCGCGGTATCGCGTGCAAATGGTGCGTGCCAGTCGATGCCGTACGTACTCGGATAGCCATACGGGGTCCTTGGTGCGTGCCGCGTAATCGCCCAGCGTTTCCAGAATGACACTCAATTGGCGAATCGAAACTTGCTCGCGCAGGAGCAGATGCAACACGTGTTGAACTTCCCCAAGCTTGAGCAAGCTGGGAATGAGCTCGTCGACCACCGCCGGCGAAGTGCTTTTCAGCTCGTCGAGCAATCGTTTCGTAGCATCGCGCGTCAGCAACTCGTCCGCGTGTTGGCGGACCACTTCCTTGAGGTGCGTCGCCAAAACCGCCGCCGGTTCGACGGGTGTATAGCCCAGCATCTCCGCACGTTCCCGAACGCCTGGATCGATCCAGACCGCGGGCTGCAAGAACGCCGGGTCCCGCGTCTCTTCGCCGGGAATCTTGCCGCTCGTCAAACCCGACTCCATGGCCAGCAGCCGCTCGGGGTGTACGACGCCTTCCGCGACCACGTTGTTGGCGATCTTGATCCGATAGGTCCGTTCGTCGAGCCGCATGTTATCGCGAATGCGAACCTTGGGCAGGACGATTCCGATCTCGCTGGCCACGGCTTGCCGCACACCCGTGATGCGCGGCAGCAGATCACCGCCGCGATTCGGGTCGGCCAACCGGATCAAGCCGACACCGATCTCCATCTCCATGGGATCGACGGCCAGATAATCTTCGATGCGATCTTCCTTCTTGTTCGCTTGTTCCGAGACCGCTTTCTTGCTGGCCACTTCCCGCGCCGCCGTCTTTTCTTCCTTTCGCAGTAGTTGACGAGCC